>JBCDFA010000035.1:0-34301 GCA_039178835.1 Chloroflexota bacterium | reverse complement strand
TACCAGAATCGGCATCGCATCTGCTTGAAAGTTGGACTGCCCGAAGACGATCTGAATATGCCATCGATTACATCCCTGTGGCAAACCGCAAACTGGCAAGAACGTGAAACCTACGATATGTTTGGTATTGTATTTCATGGTCATCCCAGTCTAGAGCGTATCTTGATGCCAGAGGATTGGGTAGGCCATCCATTGCGGAAAGACGTGCCACTCGGTAACGAAGAGGTGGCATTCACCATCAACGAAGAGCAGATTTACGCACGTAAGCCATTCGCCAAAGAATGATATACAGTATCTGGTATGATATGTTGTATGATGCCAGATTGAGGTTTGAACATGACTTCTCTGTCTGTCCCTTCTCCACGTGAGGTTACTGAGCCAGCATTAAAAGGTGAAAAAGAGACCATGGTGCTCAACATGGGGCCACACCACCCAAGCACCCATGGTGTATTACGCCTTATTGTTGAACTGGATGGTGAGACGGTCGTAAATGTCGCGCCAGACATTGGTTTTCTCCACACGGGCATCGAGAAAACCATGGAAAATAAAACATATCAACAGGCTGTTGTGTTGACTGATCGCACTGATTACCTCGCCCCCCTCTCGAACAACCTTAGCTATGTGCTGGCCGTCGAAACTTTGCTCAACTGTGAAGTGCCACCACGCGCAGTTACTGCACGAGTCCTGCTCACCGAACTGACCCGTATTGGCAGCCATATTGTATGGTTGGGAACTCACGCCCTCGACCTTGCTGCAATGAGTGTGTTTCTCTATGGGTTCCGTGAGCGGGAACAGATTCTCGATATTTTCGAGTTGGTATCTGGTGCACGTATGATGACAAGCTATTTCCGCGTCGGTGGTTTGGCCTACGATCTGCCAGCCGAATTCCCCGATGCCGTCTCAGCATTCTTGCGCATCATGCCGGAAAAGATTGATGAGTACGAGCGATTGTTGACCAACAACCCACTCTGGCTGGAACGAACTGTTGGTATTGGTGCAATCGATTCTGAGTCGGCCATTTCCTACGGTTTGACCGGCCCCGGTCTGCGTGCAACAGGTATCGATTGGGATTTACGTAAAGAGATGCCATACTGTGATTATGATACATACGATTTTGATATCCCTATTTCCCAGAATGGCGATATCTATGATCGGTATCTGGTGCGAATGGAAGAAATGCGTCAGAGTGTGCGTATCTGTCATCAGGCACTTGAGCGACTACAAAAACTTGGCCCGGGACCATACACAACCACAGATCGCAAGATCTCGCCACCACCGAAGAGTGAGATTACACACAGCATGGAGTCGTTGATTCATCACTTCAAGCTGTGGACCGAAGGGTTTAAGCCACCCAGAGGCGATGCCTACTCAGCCATTGAGTCACCACGTGGTGAGTTGGGAACCTATGTCATAAGTGATGGAGGGCCTAAACCGTACCGAGTGCACTTCCGCTCACCATCCTTTGTCAACCTTCAATCGCTACCACACATGGCCAACGGACATCTAGTGGCCGACCTGGTTGCGCTGATTGCGTCGCTCGATCCTATTCTGGGAGAAGTAGACCGCTAACGGATGGTATACTGGCGCTCTGAACCATACAGCCTTTGATAAACATACTAGCAGGATACACTATGGCTTTGCGAGAAAAATATCCCTCTGAAATCGGCACTATTCTCTCCAACTATGACCAGAAGCGCAGTGCCGTTCTTCCGCTTCTCTACATTGCACAGGATGAATATGGGTATCTCTCGGATGAGGCAGTACGTGAGGTTGCCGATATTCTGGATTTGCCAGCAACCGATGTGTTTGAAGTTGTTGGGTTCTACACACTCTTCTATGATCGGCCTGTTGGAAAATGGATTCTCCAAGTCTGTGATGATGTGCCGTGCTGTTTTACAGGTGCCGAACAGTTGATAGCCAATCTGGAACAGAAACTGGGCATTCAGGTGAATCAAACGACGGATGACGGCATGTTTACGCTGGAACGTGTGAAATGTCTGGCGGCATGCGATAAGGCACCACTGCTTCAGGCCAATCTTGAATATCACTATCAAGTGACCAGTGAGAAGATCGATGCACTCATAGCAGATTTGCGTAAGCGGATCGAGTCTGGCGAAAAGATTAGCATCTCTGGGCGTCTTGCTGAACACTAAATCGATGACACAATAGGTGTTTTTGTGCGGGGCATCAGAATGAGTACCCCGCTTTTTTATCCCGATAATCCAATAGAGTCAGGATAGTCCTGACGATTAATTAAAAATGTTGCTGCCTGTTCAAAATAGGTGTGCATCATCCCCCGTACAGGTTCCTCGAAACCAGCATCATCAACTGCCGCAAGCATATGAGCAAGCCACGCATCACGTTCGGCCTGTCCAATGGAGAATGGTGCGTGGCGCATACGCAGGCGTGGATGGCCTCGCAATTCGTGATAACGTGGTGGACTTCCAAAATACTGTGTAACAAAGAGAAACAACGCTTCTTTACTCTCCTCAAGATCTTCAGGATACATAGGCCGAAGAAGCGGCTCCTGTTCCACCCGTGCGTAAAATGCCTCGATTAACTGGCGAAATGGCTCATCACCGCCAACCATTTCATATACTGTTTGTCGATTTGTCATGATGCCCTTCTGATGATTGTGCACAATGTAACTAAATTCATTATACCGCAGAAATACACCCAAAGTCCTGAGAATCAGACATCGCCGATCATGAACCGGCGATGAGGTGTAGTAGTGTTTTGATTATAGCTAGACTGCGTTGGCGTGACCTGTGCGGCGAACCACCACATCACCGCTGCTATGAAGGGCATAAACTAAGCCCATAACATTGTTCTTGTCGAAGAGGTAGTGGCGACGTAGCTCCAGCAACACTTCGCCAAGTGGCGCATCACCAGCGACAAAACGCTCCAACAAGACTTGTGCAAACTCCGCAGCAAAGAGCGCCGGTGTATCAACCTCGGTGCCCAGCACACCACGTATGCCCCGATTGATCAGATAGGGCACCAAACCATCATAGAGGTACGGGCTGAGTTCCGCGCTTTCGCAAGCGTTGAAAAACACCAGTGGTGCACTCTTGAGCGGTGGCCCACTCTGGGGTGCATTGCGCTTGAGGTCGCGCAGATTGACCGCCGCGTCGGACAGGTACACTTTGGAGCTATCGACACCGCCGGGCACTCCTGGCAAACTACTCTCGGCGTGGCAGTAGAAATACAACACCTGCTCAAGGGTATCTGGGTTTTTGAGCAAACCATACAGATCCGTGCTGTTCGGATACTCGCTCACGGTCACACCAGGTAGTGTGCGAAGAAAGTCACGCTGTGGCTGCACAACCTGTGTGTTAAACCCTTTGTTGGCTAACTCAGTATCGATAGTGGTGTTCAAGACAAAGCCAAATGCGAGTTTATCTTCAACCACAATTTCAGGCACAAAATTTGTGGGCGTGCCTACGCTAAACTGTGGCGTATGCTCAACAATATGTTTGAACCCCCAGAAGCCTTCGGGATCAACCGCAGCAGCATCGAAGGGGCTACGGTCGTACAGGAGCGCCCAGGGGAAGATAAACCGCTCAGCAACGATCTGGATGTGGAGCCGACGTTCCTGTGAGCGCTGTCGCAGGAGATCACCCATCGCACGCGCATCTGGACCATTACCTGGAGCGTAAAACAATCCTTCATAGAGATCGAAGCCTACACCGGCGAGTGCTTGCAGGGCTTGCTGATGTATATGAGCAGGTATTTGTGTATCGGCCTGTTGATAGACGTAGCGATTATTGTCTAGTGTGTATACGATTTTTTTGAGTTCATCACGAGCATAGGCGATCTGGTCCGCAATCTGTGCTTCACTCAGGTTGAGTATAGCCTTGATAAAGCCACCACTCTGCGCGATGATTTCATAGCCACCCTCACGCTTGATGATCGTGAGATCAACCTCGTGGAGGCGCTCGTTTTGTTGGAGAGCACTCGCGACGGTCAAGCCACTACTCCGCCCTGAGACCGCTGTCGTCTCTGGCTGAAGCTCACCCACCTGGAGTGTGATCGTGGTTTGTTGAAAGACACGACCTTTCGCAAAAAAGAGGGCATTAATCTCACCACTGCCTTCTTTTTGAGGAACAATCGTAAACATCACTTTGTTCGATGATCTGATCGCACGCGGAACACTGAGCGTCTGTTGCGAGTCACCCTGAATAGTAAAATCGCTTGTGACAAGGACCACCAAGACATCAATCGTTTCCTGATCTGCAGGGAGATCACGCACTAGATCGGCAATGCCCGGAACAGCCACAATCGCGTCGTCACGGGGCGCATCGACGTTGAAAAACAGCTCATAGGGTTGGTGAACCGTGAGCGGTTGCTCTTTGGGATGATCTGACAACCACACATTGATCATACGGTTGTCCTCAGGTGGCGCTGGTGCCGGCGACTCTTCTTCGCCTGGACCGAGTGCTCCAGTCGAAGGGACACCAAACGGATCGTCAGGAAGATCCGTGTAACTCCATGTATAAATGCCATACAACCCAATGATGGTGCCCTGATCGAGGACGACAATGCATTTGTCGGGCTGCTGGTCACGAAGTTCACGTGCCTCTTGCTTGCCAGTGCTCTGGTCAATACCAAGAGATGACGCAGGCAAGCCGGGGAGTGTACTGAGTGGCTTGCCACGAATATCGCCACCCATATTGCGTGCTATCTGTTCGATTTCAGTCCATGCTGGAATGATAATATACCGTCCGTCTGGTTGCGGAATAATGACAGAGGTAAGACGACGCGAATGCGTGTCGGGCAGGCGTGCGAGCACCTGTCCGACCATTTCATCCATCTGGGCGATCACAAAATCGCGGCGAATATCTTCTGTTGGTATCGGCATAACCCCTCCATAGATATCAAACACCTGTAGATATAAACGCACGCCGTCGCCATTTATGCGTCTTCAAGTGTGACCAGATCGTCGGCTGTAAGTTGTTCGGTGAACGACATCCACGGGAAAGTGGTCAAGCCATCATTACGCCGTGGATTGATATCGCTCCAGCGCTTCACTGCCTCGACCGGCAAATCATAACGCTCTCGCAGGGTATTGACCAGCCAGATCAATGCCTCGCGCTGTGTGTCGTTAATCGAATTGCCCGGCCATTCCAGTGTAATGCCTAGCGCGATCCGGTTGATGTTCTGTAAGCGTCCTTCCCAATGAGCGAGACCAGCATGCCATGCAGCAAAATCATCATCAACAAGCTGATAAATATCGCCAGCACTGGAGACGTAGTATTGCGACATGGCCCGCGATCCGGGTCTGGTCATGTCACGAAGCACGTCTTCTGTAGGATGAGAATTGCCATGTAACACAATGAGTGCAATTTTTGAGCCACTCCGTCGACCAAAAGCGGTCGGCGTTACTTCAGGATCAATGTACTGCATAATCTCAAACGACGTCGGGGTTGGTGCAAACTGTGCATCAGCCGACAGAAGAGCGGTTGTGATCGAGGACGACGTTGAGAATGCAGATAATACAGCCCCTTTGGGTTCGGTTAATTCGCTCAGACGACGTACATCGCTCCAGTTCGGTACCACATTGTAGAGCGTGTCGGAAGCGTAGACTTGCAAAGCATACTGCGTATTTCCAGACGAAATACGATATGCACCAGAAAGCGGCGCACCAACATTCCATTTTCGTGCCAATTGATGGAAGGCCCATTCCGGGTGGTACGTCGCATTGATACGCTGATACGTGTAGGCAAGTAACGTATCGCGCAGTCTTACCTGACCATGATTAGTCGTATTGGCGAGTCGACTTACGCGTTCAACATCAGTCCAGTTTGGTATGACATTATAAATAGTATCAAGCGCAAATACCTGGAAACTGTACTGTACATTATCAACCGTTATTTTCTGACTACCGCCTATCGGAGGTCCAAGTTTGCTGGCGACTGCATATTGATGGAAAGCCCACTCCGGGTGAAATCGGGCTCCACCCGCCCGGTAGGTTGCATCGAGCAAAGCACGGCCTAAACCACTGGGGGGAATGCTACCACCAAGGAGTTCTGAGAGCAGCCGCACATCTCCCCAGTGCGGGACTTCATTGTACAGCGTATCGCGAGCGAATGGCTGGTAGGCGTAGCTCTTCCCGTCGACCTGAATACGCACGCTCTTTCCGATGGGAGCGCCCAGTTTATGTTTGACCGCATACTCATGGAACGCCCAACCACTGTTATAGCCCTGACTGCGATGGCTGTAGCTTGCCTGTTTGAGCAGCTCGACCAACTTTTCGTTGTCAGGCGTTGGTGTGCCAATTGGCCCCTTGGGTGGTGGTGGTGGCGATTGCTGCCCACGCAGCCAGGCTTCGACCTCACCATACACCCAATCCTTCGTGACCGCCCATCCTGGACAACTCTTCTGGTTCGTGTAGTCACGGTGGAACGAGATCAGTTGGCGTGGCTCAATCCCAAGCCGACGCGAGAGACTGCCCAGCACGGCTTTCGTTTGCTCCCAGATAGCACCACTGGGACGCTCTTTATCGTAGTATCCAACCATCTCTACACCAATGGAGTACCAGAAACGGCCATTGATACGGCCAGAATTCCCTGTCCCGGCATGAATACCAACGTCTTTCATGGGGGTGGCCAGCCAGATAGCATCTGGGCCAACAAACATATGTGGTCCAGACTGCCAGCCTTTGCCAGCATAAAATCGCTGGATGCCTCGTAGGGTTGTGAGGCCGCGCCACTGGGCCACCGTGGGGATGTAGGTGTGGTGTAACACAACACGTGATGGTGGAATGGGGCCAAAATCATAGGATTTTAGATAATCAAGCCATTGTGCGACGGAGAGTGCACGATTGATGAATGGGGGAGTGCCTTGGGTTGGGAAATCTGGCATAGAGAATCTCCTTACGGATCGTGGTAGATAGAAAGATGTGTTAGGTAAATAAGAGGTTTCTAAAAACAGATTTTCAGTATGGATTAGACAACATATCTTATTTCTACAACAGTGATACTACTTCATATGACTGCGATACCAAGAACCTAACGCTGAGGAATGCTAGCATGGGCGTGTCTATCGCGTCAAACCCATTACATCCCAATTTGATGATGAAACGAGCGTATATCGAACATAACTCGTTACCTGCTATGGTAGCACAACTGGCGCTATAGGAAACAATAGATGGGCACAAATCTCTCTACGTCCCTGTATCGTAAAACTGGATAGCTGTTCTTGTATTGACGGTGGCTTGACAAGTTTGTTGAGATATTGCCATAATAGTTTACCCTTTGAGATATTTGTTGCGATAGAAGGAGAAAGATCATGCACTGCATCCTATCACGGACCAGCGCTATGCTGATAACATTCAGCATTTTGATGACAGCATGTACACAACCACAGGTTAGAGAAGTAGCACCAACACAGCCCACCACAGTAGCCCCAACTGTACAACCGACGGTATCAGCAGAAACAGACCCACACGAAGAGATCAAGGCAGGCATTCAGGAAACACTCGACCGCTACACACAAGCCCTGAACGAAGGTGATATCGACCTGGCAGAACAACTGGTTGCCCCTGGCAGTGGACCTTTGAGGCGCGAATTTCTCAATACGTTTGAAGGTTATATCGGAGCTTTTGAAAGCGATTATGTGTTTGATCATACAGTTCATGAAGTATCATTGCGTGAACATGGGTTTGTTCAGGCACATATTACGGTAGAGACAGGTTCAGCAGCAGACTGGCTATTTCGTGAAGTCGATGGCGAATGGTTGTTTTCTGAGCCAGGCGAAGATCTGCTGGGGGAACGTGAAATCATTGAGCATGAACATTTTACATTTTATCGCTATCCCTGGTCTGATATTACCAATGAAACATTGTTAGATATGATGGAGGAGGCGCGTCGTGTTGTTGGTGAGCGATTAGGTCAATTATCAGATGAAAAGCTAGACGTACATATTCGTCCCGTTACCGGATTTCCATTATTGAGAGACGGAGGTTCAGCCAAAGGATATTATTACCCTGCCGACTCAGAGTTCGAGTCTGATCACATTGTAGTTCATGCACCATACTCATTTGGCTTTGGTCTCTATGATCCAGATGGAGGATGGGAAGACTCACTCCAACATGTGATAACCCATGAGTATGTCCACTTTGCAACCACCCAAGCTTTCATGCCTTTATCGGATATGAATCCATGGATGTCCGAGGGATTAGCCGAATACATTGCTGAAGCACAGTATGATGATGTGCTACAAGATGTAGCTAATGAAGACCTCTTTATTCCGATTATTGATACGACTCGGGCTTACGGTAAGCAGGATCTGGAACATCTCAACCTTGGGCTAGAGGATGAATACGGCGTTGATTATGCTCTGGCCTATTCGCTGGTCGTCTATATCACCGAAACGTATGGTGGACTCGATGGCTTTTGGGCCATGGTCGAAGCTTATGAACCCAAACGCGACTTTGATGCAGCACTCCAGGAAGCATTTGGCGTGGATTATGCAACGTTTGAGCAAGAGTGGCAGGATTGGGTCATTGAGCGCTATGGCTCGTAGACTTGATAGATACAGATACACACTACACTTTTACTAGAAAGAAGATTTCGCTTTATGTCTGACCAAAGACGTGTGGTCGTGACCGGCGCAACAGGATTGATCGGTCGAGCCCTTTGCAAAAAACTCCGCGAACATGGCTATGATGTGGTGGTCTTTTCGCGCAGCCCCGATAAGGCACGACAGGCTGTCCCTGGGGCAACCGAGTATGTTGCGTGGCAGGCTGCTGAGACAGGAGACTGGGCCAAAGCTATCGATGGTGCCTATGCGGTGATCAGTCTGGCCGGAGCATCGATTGCAGGACAGCGCTGGAACGAGGCCTATAAGCAGGAGCTGTACGACAGCCGGATTGTGGCGACACGTGGGTTGGTCAAAGCGATGGAGCAGGCCCAATCGAAACCAGAGGTATTTGTGAGCGGGTCGGCGGTGGGCTACTATGGCTGGAGCGATGATACGCCACTGGACGAAGACGCGGCACCAGGGAAGGACTTTCTGGCACAACTCTGTGTCGATTGGGAGCGTGAAGCCGCCGCTGCCGAGCAGCTTGGCATTCGCACATCGATGATACGGACGGGGATCGTGCTGGACAAGGATGAGGGTGCACTTTCACAGTTGTTATTGCCTTTCAAGATGTTTGTGGGTGGCCCAGTGCTTCCTGGCACACAGTGGCTTTCGTGGATTCATCTCGTCGATCAGGTGGGTATCATTATGCTGGCTTTGGAAGATGAACGTGTGCGTGGAGCGATCAACGCCACTGCTCCAGCACCACAAACCAACCGTGATTTCTCAGCAACACTCGCAAATGTGATGGGGCGGCCATCGTGGCTCCCTATTCCAGGATTTGGGTTACAGCTGCTGTTTGGCGAGATGGCTGATGCTTTACTTATCAATGGACAGCGTGTGTTGCCCCACAAAGCAGATGAGTATGGTTACCAATTTACGTATCCAAACCTTGAGCCAGCACTCCAGGAGATTCTGTCCTAAAGCGCGTCAGAGATTAGATTAGAACTCGTCAGTGCGCGATTACCCCACGCACTGACGGAGACTTACTGCTCACAGGCCATAGAATCATCAAACCAGACAGCATCGGCCAGTGTCGACGGTACACACAGGCCATTGTTGTTATCAATAACAAGTTCAATAAGATTAGGTAAATCACTGACCGTTGTAGGTAGTTCGCCTTCCAATTGATTGTTATCTAATACCATACTCCTTATATTAGTGAGTTGACCAAATTCAGGCGGAACAGGGCCGCTCAAGTCGTTGCTGGACAGAGTGAATATCTCAAGTTGCGTCAACTGACCTAGTTCGGGGGGCAGCGACCCACTTAGCTGGTTATCCCATAGATTAAGGCTTTGGAGTTGGGTCAATTGCCCCAGTTCTGGTGGCAGCGGCCCACTCAAATCGTTGCCAAACAAAGTGAGTCTATTGAGCTGAGTGAGTTGACCAAATTCAGGCGGAATGGGGCCACTCAATCTATTGGAAGACAAGTTGAGTCCTTCCAGATTACTTAGTTGTCCGAGTTCTGGTGGCAATGATCCACTCAAGTTGTTGTCAGCTAAGTCGATCCATCGTAGTTGCGTTAGTTGTCCGAGTTCTGGTGGTAATGGACCACTCAAGTTGTTGTATCCCAGACGAAGCTCTTCGAGTTGTGTTAGTTGCCCCAGTTCTGATGGCACCGGCCCGCTGAAGTTATTGAGTGACAAATATAGCCCTTCGAGTTGGGTTAGCTGACCTAGCTCTGATGGCAACGATCCACTCAAATCATTACTAATAAGACCGAGGCCTTGTAGCTGGGTCAGTTGCCCCAATTCTGGCGGTATCAGACCGCTAAAGTCATTTCGGGACAGGCCAAGTGCTTTGAGTTGTGTTAATTGCCTCAATTCTGGTGGCACCGGCCCGCTGAAGTTGTTGCTCCCCAGCATAAGCACTTCGAGTTGGCTTAGTTCCCATAGTTCCGACGGAATTGGTCCAGTCAGTTGGTTCACGATCAAGTCGAGTTCGCGTAGTTGTGCTAGTTGTCCGATTTCCGTCGGGATGGTGCCGCTCAATCTATTGCCACCCAGGTTGAGCACTTCGAGGTGGGTCAATTGTCCCAGTTCTGGCGGTATGTCCCCTGTCAGTGCATTGTTGTAGAAATTAAGCTCACGCAGTTGCGCCAGTTGTCCCAGTTCTGGTGGGATGTCCCCCGTCAGTTCATTGAGCGATAGATCGAGCACACGAAGTTGGACCAATTGTCCGAGTTCTGGCGGGATCGAGCTCTCATGTCGTACATGCTCGGGGAACACAATCGCTGTAATACATTGGGTACCATCCGTCCCGACCACACTGAAAGTCGCAATGTCGTCCACAGATAGATGTGGGCGGTCCAATGCGGCTAAGGTGGTTTCAACGAGCGCACGGTCACCATCAGCAGAACAACCAGGATTGTCGACTGGCATAATCCGAGCACTGCGCTCTTGATCAGTTTGGCCACAGGCAGCAACAAACAATAGGAGGAACACCAACGCGACTTGGCGGTATCGATAGATCATGTAAACGCTCTTGTTGTCACTCATATGATTACTCACAGGCCATGGACTCATCAAACCAGTCAGTAACAGACAGATTTGCTGGAGCACACAGACCATTATTGTTGACCAAGCTAAGATCTCTTAGCTTGACAAGATCACGCATGGTCGTAGGCAATTCACCTTCAAGGTCATTGTATCCCAGATCGAGCGCTTCAAGTTGGGTCAACTGTTCTACTTCCGGTGGCACCGATCCACTCAAAGCATTCTCTGACACATTCAGCACCACAAGTTGCGAGAGTTGCCACACTGGTGGCGGCAAGTCTGTCAGGTAGTTACCTTGCAGACTAAGCTCTTTGAGTTGGGTTAGTTGTGCAACTTCGGGCGGTAGATCTGTCAACTCGTTCCATGATAGGTCAAGCATTTCGAGCTGCGCCAGGTCACCTAGTTCCGGCGGCACATCTGTCACGTTATTGCCTTCCAGGTCGAGCCTGGTCATCTGGGTTAACTGCCCTACTTCCGGTGGTAGACTATTCAACTCGTTGAAGGCCAGATGTAACTCTTCAAGCTGCGTCAGTTGGCCTAGATTCGACGGAACAGGTCCAGTTAATCGGTTTCCGCTTAGGTCGAGATATCTAAGTTTTGTTAAACGTCCCAATTCTGGCGGAATCGCCCCACCGAAACCGTTGAAACGAAGATCGAGTACCCGAAGTTGGGCCAATTGGCCAAGTTCTGCGAGTATGGGGCCAGTTAGTTGCTCGGATTGAGTCAACACAATCTCTGTGATACATCGAGTTCCATCAGTTCCGACCACTCCAAAAGTGGCAATATCATCCACCATGAGATCTGGTCCCCCCCATTGCGCGAGAAGCGTTTCAAGGAGTGCGCGATCACCATCAGCAGAACAGCCAGGATTGTCGACCGGCTCAATCTGAGCATTGCGATCCTGATCGGTCTGGCCACACGCGGCCACCAGGCACAGTAGAAAGAACAGTATGACACTACGGTAAAACGAGGGCATCTGGAATCCTTTCATCATCCGTCTAGCGTCACCACTATATACGACTGCTCCCCGACGAAAGTTGCGGGGAGCAATGAATACAGCCTTGATGTACAATCACGGGAGAATAGCCTGTCAGTATCGAGTAGCCCTCACGCTGACCTACTGTTTACGCAAACGCCTCAGCGAAAAATGCAGCCAGTTGTTCGTATAGGACGCGCTGATTCTTGGGAAGGTAAATTCCGTGGCCTTCGTCCTCAAAGGCTAACAGTTGATATTCTATATTCGCCTTTTGTAGTTCCTGTATAACAACATTGACATTCTCTGGCGATACGTTGGGGTCGCGCATGCCCTGAACAATGAGCAAATGACCTTTGATATTGCTCACAAAGTTGATCGGTGAACGCTCATAGTATCGCTCTGGTTGCTGATCAGGACGACCACCCATCATCTCTTCACTGTACGGTCGTAGGTCAGGGCGTGTGGTTTCATAGTCGACAACCAGATCGGTCATACCACATACAGGTGCTGCTGCTGCGACAATCTCAGGAGGGCAGTGTGTGATCGCACACCAGGATGAGTAGCCACCATACGACGTGCCCGTCACCCCAACCCGCCCTGGCAATGCGTAACCGGCATCTATCAATGCCTCGATGCCAGTTCGAATATCTGCTTGTTCACGTCCACCCCAACCATCTTCTTTAATTGCTTCCTGAAAAGCTAGACCAAATCCAGTACTCCCACGGTAGTTCGGGACAAACACATTGAAGCCCTGGGCGTTGAAAAACGGTATGGCTGGCATGAGACGATCCTCACTGTGTGCAGTTGGTCCGCCATGCACATACACAATTGTGCCCTTGGGATCAGCAATTTGATACAACCACCCCTGAATCGCTAATCCATCAACCGAAGACCAGCGAAAATCCTGTGCGGGGGTTAAATCTTCGGGACGAATTGGCGTTCGCTCCCATACTCTGGTAAGGCTTACAAACGTTTCAGGCCGTAGATCATCAGAGGCAAACTTGACGACATCGGTGGGTTGAGTTGAGCTGCTGTACAATCCTACCCAACTGCCGTCATCGAGTGGCCGTAATGGTCTGAGATCACCAGAAGGTGGTACAACACTACTTTCGATCCCAGTGTCAACGTTCAGAATGGAAGCACGAACCCGTGCGTCGCGTATCTCAGTAACAACGACAATGGGCTCTGAAGCTCCAGGAGGCACCACAATGTCTTCAAGGTTGCGCGATGGATCGTCTACCAACCAAGAGATAGAGCCATCAGCCAGATACCACAAACCCAGGCGACGATGAGTCTCTGCTTCGGCGAGAAACACCACGCGCTGACTATCTGGGAGCCACCTAGCAAATGCTTTAGCGGTTGGGCCAAAGTTCAAAATTTCACGGTCTTCTTGCCCCTCAATATCGACCATCCATACCTGATAACCACCGGGCTGGAGGCCTTGTCGATGATACAAAATATGTGTACCAGTCGGGCTGAGGAGCGGGGTATTGAAACCACCCTTTTCTGGACGTGCCAACGGCACACGTTCGCCTGTCATAAGATCATGACGATAGACCCACGTCGGCTCGATCTCTTGACCAGTAGCAATATCCACATTGGCACCATACACCAGCCAGCGCCCATCGGGATGGAGCTGGCCACCACGTCGAAAGTAGTTGGGCGACGCTTCGGTAAGTGGGTGCAAAACTCGTGGATTCACCAGATCGATCCGAAAGAGTTGGGCACGTTCATCACCGCCCTGATCCTGCTCAACAAGCAGAGCTGTACTATCAGGTGTCCATGCAACCACCATCGTATCTTCTGTCGTATCACTCAACTGTATGGGCGCAGTCGCGCCATCGGTTGGTGCCAGATACACATCAGCGGCAGGGCCGATCTGAAACCAACTCCAGGCAACCCATTTGCCATCTGGTGAGACTTTCGCACTTCGTAGTTCGGGCAGTTTGAGCAGATATTCCAGATATTCTTCGGGGCTCATGCCTCCTCCTTCTTACTTATTATGTAAACACTCTTGAGGCTATGCATTATACCCTAGCTCTACCAGAGCCGCACGAGCTTCGCCAACCTCATTCCAGGCGGTGCTTTCCTGACCATAGATAATAGAACCTTCGTGACCTTTCCCAAGTAGGACTACAATGTCGCCTGATCCTGCTTGTGCAAAGGCAGTACGAATAGCAGCCGCTCGATCAGGAACTCGGACATAGTCAGCACCTTCACGCTTCCCTTCCTGCTCAACACCCGCGGCAATTTCCTCGATAATAACATGACGATCCTCAAGGCGCGGGTCCTCATCGGTCAGTACCAGAAAATCGCAGAATCGAGCCGCTATCGCCCCCTGAAGGGGCCGCTTGTCACGGTCGCGCTCACCCGCACTACCAAAGACCGCAATGAGTTTTTGCTCTGTGAGTGGCCGCACGATGCTGAGTAGCTTGTCAAACGAACCAGGAGTGTGAGCATAATCGACCAGCACGGTGAACGGCTGTCCACAGTCGATACGCTCCATGCGGCCACGCACACCTGGAACGCCTTCAAGTGCGGCAATGGCATCCTCCAGTGGCACACCTTCGACAAGTGCAACCGAGAGTGCTGCTAGTACATTGGCAACATTGAAGTCTCCGGTCAATTGAAGGCGGAGCGGTGCTTCTCCCCACGGTGTGGACACACGAAAGCGCAAACCATCTCGAGTTGATTGGACATCAAAAGCACGGATATCCGCTGGATTGTGGATGGCATACGTCAACTGTTCTGCAGTATCGGGTGCAGCATCAAGAAACATACGGTGATGGGGGTCATCAGCATTGACAATAGCTATTTTACGTTGCTTATGTTGAGCAGGTGCAGCACCAGGGGCAGTTTCACCCAACATTTCAAACAGCCGCGCCTTATCATGGCGGTACTGCTCAACCGTTCCATGGAAGTCAAGATGCTCCTGTGTCACATTGGTGAGCACGGCAATATCGAAGCCACTCTCCCCCAAGCGATTCCAGCGTGCTGAGAGGGCATGCGATGTTGCCTCAAGTACCGCATAGCCGCAATGCATGTCAGCCATCTCACGAAGCAATGACTGTACCTCGACCGCTTCCGGTGTACTCTGCCGCGTGTCGTTAGCCCACTGACGACCAGCAATCTTGAAATCAACTGTCCCCATCAAGCCAGTCGTGTATCCACCTGCTTCCAAGGCCACACTGGTCAAAAACGTCGTTGTGGTCTTCCCATCGGTTCCGGTAATACCAACGACACGCATCGACTGGCCAGGGTAGCCATAAAATGCTGCGGCAAGTGGGGCAAGGGCGGTCCGTGCATTTGGTATACAAATAGACGAAATCGTATCTAAATGATGTCGATATGCGGTATCTTCATAGAGAACCGCAACGGCACCCTGTTCCAGTGCCTGTCGAATAAACATATGCCCATCAACATGAAAACCCTTCATGGCCACAAACAAGCTCCCTGGTTGCACCTTGCGCGAGTCATAGGTGATCGCATGTACTTCAACAGTGTCGATATGATCAATGTGAGCATCAGGGATCACACGAACAAGATCAGTCAATTGCATAATCATTCCTATCATACTGGGATAAAAGATTTACGAACATACTATCTATACTCGTTTTCTCAAAATAGCCGAGTTATGCTAGCAAAATACAGAAGATGTTCTTTTTCTCATCATTTTATCTAAGATTTTACCAGAAAAACGATGAGAAATTGCGTTGAACTATATAGAAGAACTACACAACGCTCGTTGCACACCCATTGAGCAAAGCTACTAGAGCTACGTTGGACGTGGGGGTGGTGCCAAGTATTACGCCAGGAGGCCCGCAGATGTCTATTTTAATCGCTGATGATGATGTTTTTAGTGTAAAACTCACCTCGTTCCTGTTGGAAGAAGCAGGGTATCCTGTTCTCAAAGCCTACAATGGGGCAGATGTGCTAGAGATATTACACGAAGAAGATCCCGATCTTATTCTGCTTGATGTGAGCATGCCACAGTCAAGTGGCTTTGATGTATGTCGTCGCATTCGACGTGTGTCTGATGTACCAATTATCTTTCTTACTGCCAATACAAAACTAGAAGATCGTGTGCACGGGCTCCAGATTGGTGGCGATGACTATATGATCAAGCCATTTGAACCACAGGAATTGCTCGCACGTATTGAAGCCGTTCTACGCCGCAGCAATAATGAACTATTGAACACCTCTGTCCGTTTGAATTGTGGCACTATGACTCTTGATCCGGTGGAACACAAAGTCCTATTCACCGATGAACGCACAATAGCATTAACACCAATTGAGTTTCGGTTATTGTATTACCTTATGAAAAATGCTGGACGCGTATTAACGAGTGAGCAGATCCTCGATAAGGTTTGGGGATACGATAATTCAACAGGGAGTAATTTGGTTGCGGTTTATATTCGTCGCCTTCGCAACAAGGTTGAGGTCGATCATACCAACCCCCAGACAATCCTCACCATTCCTTACCTGGGATACAAGTTCGAAGCCCCTATTGAACAAGCGATTGCAGTAAATGGCTAACATGTATGCTGAATGACGATTAAGCAACCACTCTAGTATCCCCCCACTTTCTTCATGTTATTCATCCTATGAGAAGGAGATATCATGAAGAAGGCTCTATCTCTTAACCTAAAGTAACTCATCTTACCACTATCTACCTGTAACCCTACAAACATATACGAAGTAGACAGCATAGTTAACTATAGATATAGAGAAACAATTGCTATGCTGTCTTCTGATGTGCTCTAAACTTCTTAATCTCTTCAACACAGATATAAAAATCATGTGAAATTCAGCGTATATCTGCGTCTCTATTAACAGATATAGGTGCGATATACCATGGCATAGTATACGCAGCATGTGTGTGAACGTGTCGTTATGTTTCCTGTATTCAATGTTGAAAAATAGCGTAAGGAACAAGAATGATACCTACCAATCATTTGACACGTAGCGCGAAGTATTTTGCTATTCTTGCAGTGACCTTGACTATCTTAGGAAGTTCTCTAGACTTTGCATCACGTATTGAGGCGGCATCTCTTACTGTCACAACCGTAGAAGATGAACTCAATGAGGATGGCGATTGTTCATTGCGTGAGGCAATAATCGCCGCTAACACTGACACTGCCATCGATGCCTGTATAGCGGGCAATGACGCTGACACGATTCAACTGGGCGCGGACACTTATGAGCTTACGCTCACAGGCAACGATGAGAATGCTGCAGCAACAGGCGATCTTGATATCACCGATGATCTGACCATTCAAGGACAAAGTGCTGAAACCACGATTATTGATGCAAACTCAATCGATCGAGTCATCGATATTCGAGGGGTACCGAATGTTGCACTTTCGGGTGTAACAATCAGAGATGGATCGGCAGAAGGCGGTGGTGGTATCTTCAATCAAGATGGTACGTTAACGCTCAGTGATGTCATTGTTTTCTTTAACCTTGCGTCTTCTGGCGGTGGTGTCTTTAATGCTAATGGCACAATCTACATACAAAACACAGAAATCGTATCAAATGGTGGAGATGATGCGGCTGGCTTTATTAATCGGGGAAGTGCCTTTATTGAAAACAGCGAGGTTACAGGCAATAGCGGCTTCGCAGGTGGTGGAATCCAGAATGATGGGACTCTTACGATCAACAACTCCAGCATAAGTGGCAACACCTCGGCTGTTACTTATGGTGGAATCCACAATACTAGGACAGGTAACCTAACTGTCACAAACAGTACCATTCGAGGAAACAGTTCTGAGAGTGGTACAGGTATTCTGAATGAGGGTACGACTACTATCTCAGATACAATCATACAAGATAATGAAGCCGCTGGTGGAGCAAGTGGAGCCGAAGATGCCATTGGTAGCGGCATTTACAATCTTGGCACAATGACCGTGTATGGTAGCACTATCAGCGGGAATCGATAATGGACGGCGAGGAACAGTTGAGATTGCGAATTCAATCCTTGCACGTAATCGAACCATTATCAGTGATGACTGGGATGAGGAATTTGAAGAAGGTTTAGACCATCGAGAGCAGGTTGAGGTCGCACAGTCAATGACCACAAACAACCAAACACCTATATCGCAGAATTCCGATTGCCGTGGCACACTCATTTCACAGGGGTATAACTTAGTACAGGATAGTCGTGGATGCACACTAGCTGGAGATGCTCCTGGTGATCTTGTTGATGTTGATGCCCTGCTTGGCACGTTAGAGGATAATGGTGGCCTGACACCGACTCACGCATTACTTGAAGGTAGCCCGGCTATCGACTCAGGGAATCCAGCTCTGCCGGAGAGCAGCGAGAGCGCATGTCAGGCAACCGACCAGCGAGGAACCACACGTCCACAAGGCACTCAATGTGACATCGGAGCATTTGAACTAGCAGATGACACATCAGCGTTTCCTCAGCTTGATGTGCTAGATGTATTTGACCGTGCCAATGGCCCACTCGGTGCAAATTGGTCTGGTTCCGAAGGGTTGGGAGGCTATCAAATTATCGACGAAGAAGCTAATGTTGTGGGAGGTGGACCAATCTATTGGCAAAAAGAACGCTTCGGTCCAGCACAAGAAGTGTATACCACTCTAAAGCAGAGCACCGTGCAGGGCCAAGAACAAGATCTCTTACTCAAGGTGCAGGGAGAACCACCTGATTGGCGTGAGGGAACTCTCGAAATCCTCTATGATGCCAACGCTGAACAAACCTATGTTGAAAGTTTTACTCCAGAAAATGGTTGGATACGGCATGCCATATTTGATGTCAGCTTCACGGATGGTGATCAACTCGGTGGGCGCGCACTGACAGATGGGACGGTGGAAGTCTTTCGAAATGGAGATCTGGTTGGCACAACTTCAACTGATAGTTTTTTTGCCGACAAAGGTGGATACATTGGTTTATGGTTTATCGACTCAGCGGAGACAGTGCTAGATGATTTTGGTGGCGGTACTTTGTCTGAGGAAGATAACTGATGTGGACACGCAGAAACACGCAGATCTGCATGCTTCTGTACACCTCTCAAAATTACCCACACCATTTTTGCAAATTCGTACAACACGGGCGTAACTTCTTGCAAGATGTGTTGTTATAGAATCAGATACTATGTCCGCCATCACAGTTTATGTCTTACTGTGGTGTAGGGTATCGACCATTGGTGAGTTGCTCCCTCACCAATCTCAGAGACGGCCAGCTTTCCCTGTCCACTTTCCCTTATTGCACGGAAGTGGCCGACATTCAACATCGGAGTCACCCTGTTCTGTGACTCCGGTGTTTTTCATGTTAGATAGGATTGTCCACCACATTACCTTATCTAAATAAGGCAGATTTGCCATGTAGAGCTTACAATGTTTCCAAACAGATTCTATAGGCTCATAAACTGTACTTTTCTTACCGATAAGCGGCACAGCTTACCTACAGACTGGTTTAGTCTCTCACTACAAATGTGGATAACGCAATTGCCATATTCTCCACGCTTCACATGGTGTGCTGTAGCGATCTTGAATATAGTTCAAACCCCACTCGATCTGTGTGGCCGGATTATCACACCAATCTGGACCGACAGAGGCCATTTTCTCTGGAGGGAGTGCTTGTGGAATGCCATAGGCCCTTGAACTGGGATTTTCTACATGCACATTCCAATTGCTTTCACGGGTCCAGAGTGAGGCGAGACAACCAAAATCATCACTAAGACCACGCTCTGTCAACTTTTGACGTGCAATATCTCGCGGGGCTGTGGGTAGCGGTGGTGGAAGCAATAGAGGATCTACCACACCCATCGAAAGACGCATCCCCAAACGCAAACACCCCGCCATCAGCCCCATTAGCCAGTACCCGCACCCACTCGGTGTCGCGGCGATATCTACAACCGGCTGACTCAACGATTGTCCAGCCATTGACTCGTAGAACCCCACATCCCCAAACGCGAACACCCGCCATCACCACCGACCAGCCAATACCTCGTCTACTGGGAGTAGCGGCTATAGCAACGACTGGTTGTTCCAGAACCAGCCCACCCATCGAACCATGAAATTCAGCATTAAAGGCAAATACCCCACCATCAGCCCCGACCACCCAATAGCCAGATCCAGTAGGGACGTGCGCTATGCCCATTGCAGATCGATCAACGTTATCGGTTGATTGTGTGGTTGTGGTTTGGTGCTGTCCTGCGTGTGCACTACTCATGCTTATAACAGTAAGTATTAGGACTAACACGACACGTTGCATAATACCGCCCTCCCATGTGGTTGTTTACTAACATATGGACCGCTCCGTCAATGTCATGAGGCACAGAAATGTAGCGTTCGACACTACAAGTATAGGCGGCTGTATGTGGTTATATATTGTCCAAATAACCTATTGGGGTACATAGTTATGAGGTAATCTACGGTAGTGGTTATTAGTGTTGCCTACAAATACAGCCCTACACGAGGCTATGCTCGACCGCCAAACGTGTAGCAGCACTGCGTGAGGTTACACCCAGTTTGGCATAGATAGAAGTCACATGAGCATTCACGGTACGGGGGCTAATGACCAGTTGATCTGCAATATCACGATTAGTCATCCCTTGTGCGATAAGACCCAATACTTCCATCTCACGTGGGGTCAGTTGAACGAGAGCATCATTGTACCCAGCAGTATGCTGAGACGATTGCGAGCTTTGCGCCTTCAAGGCAACATCGCGTGCTTCAACAAGTACCTTATCCCAGGCCATAGCATAACCAATTGACCATGCACGATCAAATACGGCTCGATCAAGATGTGTGCGTGTCTGATTCACAATATGATCGTATTCGGTGCGATCCACTGCAGCGACCAACATCTCACTTTTATCAAATTGAAAGGTTGCGGCTCCTAGCAACCATGCTGCCTGTTGATAGTATCCCCGCTGGGTGGCAACGCCAGCTAATCCTACCAAACAAATAACGATCCCTGAGGTATTGCCAAGCCCTTGTTGAATGTCAAGGCTTTCTATAAAATAGCTGGCTGCCTGTATCGGCATGTGGTGCCGTAGCGCAATATGGCCACGATTATGGAGTATCAAAGCGACATTCCATATATTCCCAGTTCTATGCATCACCGCATAAGCCTCGGCGTAATAGGTCATAGCTTCATCATACAAACTCTGTGTGCGTGCAACTTCTCCAAGATAATTCAAAAGACCAGCAACCGCGACTTGATAATTCAACGAGCGTGCTAATGTCAGGGCTTCTGTGAGAAAAGTTTGAGCACGAAGGTAAGTGTGTTGATCAATAGCTATCATTCCTAAACCCGCTAAAGCCTGCACAATGCCACGCGAATCATTGCACATACGACTTATGGATAAATCTTCTTCAAAAAACTGAGTAGCCTGTGCGGTATCACCTATTTGAAGCGCGGTGTAACCAAGCGAATACAATACATTCGCTATTTGAGACTGATGATTGAGCATTCGGAAGTGTTGGAGACTGTCAGTAAAATACGCATATGCCTTATTGTAGTCGTGTTGAGCGATTGCTCCCCAACCAAGAATGTGTAGGGAGCGGGCCAGACTATCAGTATGTTGCAGTTGTTCGGCCCAACCACGGCTATGTTCAGCAAGTTGTGTTGCAGAGAGATAGTCTCCTTTCAGACGAGTCAAATGGCCGTAGTATGTCGTCCCAATGAGCCATATATCAAGATCGAGGCTGTCTTTGTGCTCCAACACCGTTTCAAACCATTGGAGCCCTTCACCAACATACCCTCGCACATACCAAAACTCTGACAGTGCAGTGGCCAATCGCACACCTACATGAGCATCACCAACCATCGATTGGCTCCAGTGTAATGCTGCTCGCATGTTGTCGTGTTCTGTCTCAAGGTAATCCAGCCACCATGCCTGATCGGGGCCGCTCAGATGTGCTGCGGCAGTTTCCGCCAATGATAGATAGTAATGAGCATACCGACGCTGCCATGTAATCATGCCACCATATGCTTCTAACTGCTCGACGGCATATTCTCGGATCGTCTCTAACATGCCAAAACGTGATTCTTCGTCGAAGTCGATAACTTGTTGAATAAGATGATGATTGATAAGAGCTTCAAGATCATTAAGCAGTCCCACATCGTGGTTATCTTGGTATCGGGTAGCTCCCCCTACTGATCTGAAAAGCTGGGATTCGCGATCTATGACAGCACCCAACGACTCCACCCGACACCCTCCCGAGAAAAGACCCAGTACACAGAATAAGGCTTGCTCATCTGGGCTCAACAGACCATAACTCCAGGAAATAGCACCCCGTAGTGTTTTGTGATGGTGTGGACCATCGGCCATATCGGATGTCAACAGATGCAAACGTTGGTGCAGACGACGCAGGAGTGCCTGTGGTGAAAGCAGCTTAATTCGTGTAGCTGCCAACTCAATCGCTAATGGTACACCATCGAGTCGTACACAAATAGCCGCAATGGTAGCAGCATTCTCTGCAGTCAGTGTAAAGTCTGGGTTCATCGCCTGTGCACGCTGGACAAACAGATCAACAGCAGCATACCCAGATATATCTGCACCATGAGACACTTGCTGAATATCCGGGACCGGTAATGGAGCAATACCATATTCATATTCCCCTTGTACAGACAGCTTTGTACGACTCGTCACCAATATCTTAACAAAGGGCGCATATTTAAGAAGATGTGCTAATTGTGATGCGGCAGAAATAACGTGTTCGAAGTTATCTAGCACCAATAACATGTGTTTATCAGCCAAAAAGCTGATGAGCGTATCAAGAAGCGGTTGTTTGCCCGTATCATAAATGTCCAAAGCGCGTGCAATCGCTGGAATAACCAGATCAGCATCATGAAGAGGCATTAACTGAACCAGAACCGCACCATCAGTGAATGATGTTTGGATTGCATGCGCTACCTGGAGGGTCAGGTGCGTTTTGCCAATACCTGGCGGTCCTGCAACTGTGATGAGCCGTACATCATCACGGACAACCGAAGCCTGAATATCGATGCATTCATCATCACGCCCGACCAGCGAGGTTGGGAGCGTTGGTATCTTATAAAGGTGAGCCTGAAAAAAGGGCAATGGCACCATATTTCTGGGTGTATGCAGAGATGGTTGATCTGAACGAACACGCGCAAACTGAACAAATGCCGGTTGTGCTTCTCGTGCGATATCGAGAGAATCAGCTATACGATATGCCAGTGCGGAAGATGGACGCAATTTATCTGCTTCAATTTTACGAATAGTCGCAACGGTACATCCAACCCTCTGGGCAAGCGCGTGTTGAGTGAAGTCAAGTGATTTGCGAAGTGATTTGAGCCAGGGTCCAAAACGATACGAGTCCACACGATCAGGTGTCACCATATGCTGAAAGCGCTGTAGTGTATCCACTGAATTTTGCTGGTTCATATTTTATCTCACTTTTTATCTCACTTATTGTACTCTTTCTCCAAAGATTCACCAAAACTATCGTTTCCGTTTACTTGTTCTATACCTTTACATCATACCTATGCACACAGAGATTCCTACTGGCCTTGCTGTGTAGCTGAGTGTACTGATTATGTTGTTGAACGAAAGATGAGGTGCCTATTTACTTATGTACGTTTTTCTATAAAACAAAAGTGACCAATGCATATCCTTTGACCCTGGTGTTTTTCATGCTCTTCTGTTAAGGTGGCACTCTATGTGTGTGTGGCTGTAGTATGACATAATACACGAAGCTGCGGCAACATTATGGAGGCCACTAGTTGTGCTCCTTCCTCCGTCAAATGGACACCATCACAGAGAAGTCGATAGCCTCGCCGCGCTCCACGCATCGCGTAGGTTTCCCCACGCAATCGCATAGCCAACTGATCCCGCGGTGGTTGCCAAATCCGATAGGGAGGTCCGTGATACTGATTATGCTGGAGCGCCTGGACAAAAGCCGCACGCAGATCTATCAACGGAAGCCTTTCTTGCCACGCCAGCGCACGAATACAATGCGAATAGGTGTCGACAAAATGCTGATAGGGGTCGTCGGGATGTTCACCCAGTGTCGTCAGTGTGCACAACACAATGTGTGCAGCAGTTCGTCGACGTATGATCGTAATGAGATGTTGATAAGCACGCACAAAGCGTCGCGGTGTCATAGAGATCTGTAAGTTTTTGGCTGTACGATAATACCAACGACCTGACAATGGACCATACACACTCCCAAGGTCATTCATTCCAGTCAGAATAAGCACAACATCAGGGGATTGCGGCACAACATCCTGTTCGACACGCCGTAACAAATGCAAAGTCGTATCACCATTAATCCCGGCATTAATGATACGCACATCTGGCAGGTGCTTTTGCACAATGTTGATATACGAGGCACTCACCACACCTTGTGTAAGACTATCACCAAAACAGAGCAACGTACATGGGTTCATTGTTCAGCCCTTTTTCCACTAGCAGATCAACGTGATGTTCTTCCTGGGTTATGTATAAAAGTATACCTATCATCGCAAGTAAAAAGTATATGAAATAGGCCCAAGGAATGATACAATACGTGCACGCTGTATTTGGGAAGCCACTGTGCGGAGTAGCTATGTTTGAATTAGTTCTTGCAATGCTGATTGTGATTGTGGGGTCGGCATTGTGTTCTGGTAGTGAAGCAGCTTTGTTTTCGGTGCCATTAGTAAAAGCCCAACAACTTGCACAATCAAATCGACCATCAGGCAAAATCCTGCTCCAAATTCGCGAAAATATGAGTCGCCCTATTGCAACCATTGTTATTCTCAACAATGTCTTTAACATTGTTGGAAGTATTGCGGTCGGTATCATCGCAGCCAATGTGCTGGGGGATTTGTGGGTCGGTATTATCTCGGGCATTTTAACCTTTCTAGTGATTATTTGTTCGGAAATTGTCCCTAAAACGCTGGGAGAACGGTACTCAGCATCAATCGCATTGGCTGTAGCACGCCCCATCGCGACGCTCACCACACTGATGTTCCCACTGGTCTGGTTAGTAGAGCAAGTCGTATCACCAATAACCCGTGGTCCACCACGTCCATCAACGAACGAAGCAGAAATTCAATTGCTAGCGCAGATTGGCCAACGCGAGGGGATTATCGAACTCGACGAAGCTGATATGATTGAGCGAGTCTTCAAGCTCAATGATGTAACCGCCGCCGATATTATGACCCCACGAGTAAGCCTGACCTTCCTTTGGGGCAATAAAACGCTGGCTGAGACACGCCAGGAAATCGTTGACTCACAACACTCACGGATTATTGTTTTTGGTACCTCTGTTGATGATGTTGTGGGGATTGTCCTCAAACATCAACTGTTGGTCGAACTGCTCAAGGGGCACGAAGACCAAACCATCGCCTCATTTACCCGAAAAGCACAGTTCGTTCCAGAGTTGGTCCGAGCAGACAAATTGCTCACCACATTCCGCACGACTCGCCAACACATCGCGGTGGTTGTTGATAGTTTTGGCGGCACTGCTGGCATCGTGACGCTCGAGGATGTGCTAGAAGAGCTGACTGGAGAAATCGTTGATGAGACCGATGCAGTCGTGGATATGCAAGAGTTAGCACGACAACGCGGTACCGGTTTTTTGCCCAAACAAGAGGAGTAACACAGGAGTGATGGTTCATTAAACAAACACCATAACACATAATCCAAAGTTCCCCAACAAGTGCTATACTGTGGTTGCGACTATCGTGTAGGGTGAAGAGGCTGTTTTATGGCACGAACAACACCATCAGTGCACAATGACATACTGGTTTTTCATACAAACAACACCAAAACAGTTATCGAGGTTGGGACATCGGAGTGGTATATGTGGCTCAATACCATCACAACCTTTGCCTTCTCCAATCAACAAGGAGCATTTACCGCGCGGAAAGAGCGTCGTCAGCGTGGTGGGTGGTACTGGAAAGCTTATCGGAAACAAGCTGGAAAACTGTATCGGTGTTATCTGGGCAAAACCGAAGAACTCTCACAAGAACGTCTTACCAACGCAGTACTCACACTGAATGATCGAAGTACCACCGCAGGGGATAGACCATCGCAGCCTTCGTCAGAGCTACAAAACATTGATCATCGATACGATAATTCATTTGCATCCAAAGGGCAATTGCAGGCTATGCCAGCCAATTATCACGATGTATTGGTAACAACCAAAAGTACAATCCCTCCT
Source organism: Chloroflexota bacterium (assembly GCA_039178835.1). Classification (GTDB taxonomy): domain Bacteria; phylum Chloroflexota; class Chloroflexia; order Chloroflexales; family Roseiflexaceae; genus AL-N1. The sequence continues at coordinate 8,105 of JBCDFA010000035.1, read as the reverse complement.
TTACGACAAGATATTGTTCCTCGTAAACGCCTGTATGCTCAACTCAACCAAGCCATCACTACCAAATTGACACTGGTTGTTGCACCAGCGGGGTATGGAAAAACAACCCTACTTGCCGAATGGATTAATAATCAGAACAATCACATAGACGTCATAGCACGAGATAATACATCAACATCCTTTACATGGCTTTCACTCGATACAAGTGATAATGATCCACGCCGTTTCTGGACATATATCACCGCTGCTTTTGCACACATCCAGCCAGACATCGAACACAAGGTATTGACCCTGCTTCAATCCTCACAGATACGTCCAATTGAAACGATTCTAGCGACACTGATCAATGAGTTGGCTGCATCGCGACAGCCTACAATGTTAGTGCTCGATGATTATCATCTTATCGACACACCAGCAATCCATGAAACACTAACCTACTTTATTGAGCATCTGCCGGTACATGTGCAACTGATTGTTGCTAGCCGCGTTGAACCACCCTTGCCACTCGCACGTTTTCGAGCACGACGCGAGGTAACCGAAATAGGAGGGAATGATTTACGTTGTACATATGACGAAGCAGCCTCGTTACTTCATCTGGCACTCAATACAAAACTCGATACACAAGATATACAGGTACTGGTCAATCGGACTGAGGGGTGGATGGCTGGTCTCCAGTTAGCAGCACTCTCCTTACAATCCCCTCAAGATACCGCGCTCCAACTGGCCTCGCTACAGGGCAATGATCGGTACATCTGGGATTATTTGATTGAGGAAGTCATTCAACAACAACCATCCACTGTACAACGCTTTCTGATCTACACCAGCATCCTTGATCGCTTGAATGTGTCGCTGTGTGATGCAGTAATGGATGATCAACAGAAACACAATAGCACATCAGAACCTACAACAACAGACACAAAAATGTCGATGTTGGACTATCTTGAACGGACCAATTTGTTCACCATCCCGCTCGATAACCAACGACACTGGTATCGTTATCATCATCTGTTTTCAGACGTATTGCGAGCACGACTACAGGCAGTCGACCTAACCATTGTTCCGGTCTTACATCGACGTGCAGCTCACTGGTATGCAGAGCAGAGCCTAACCACAGAAGCGATTCACCACGCGTTAGCGGCAACGGATTACACCTATGCAGGACAAATGATTGAGCAGATCGCCCAGACCATGATTATGAGTGGTGAGATAGTCACCCTGGCACGCTGGTTAGAGGAACTTCCCGAAACAACCATATCAGCTCGTTTGTATATGAGCCGTGCTTGGATAGCCATGCTGTATGGAAACTTAGATCACATTGAACACTGGGCAGCCCTGGCTGAACAAACCCTCAACAGGGGTGTGCCATCAGATGACCATACGCAGCTTCGAGCAGAAATCGCGGCAATACGCTCATTTCTTTCACTAGTGAATTTCGATTTTCCTCGTCTCCACGAATTAGTCAATGAGGCCAGAGCTTCACTGTCAGAAAACGATTGGTTCACCCAGTCCGTGCTGACAATGAACATGGGGCTCTCCCATATCCTGGATAGCAATGATACTGTTGCTGCTAATGCCATGCTACTCGAAGCTGCGAGAGTGAGCGAAGAGCATGGCAATATCGTCGTTGCCGTCTCTTCTTTATCTCAACTTGCCGAGTTGCAGATGTACCAGGGAAAGTTACATGAAGCTGAGGCTAGCTATGATCGCGCTATCCAACTGGCAATGAAGCAAAACCGGAATCAGCTTCCTATCGCCAGTCTGGCCTATATTGGGAAAGGCCAAATCCTGCGAGAGCGCAATGATCTATCGGCTGCTCAATACTATGTGACACGTGGCCTTGAGCTTGATGAGCAATGGGGCAAGTTAGGGGCATTCGATGGCTACATTGTACAAGCGTATGTCAACCAAGCGCTGGGGGATATAGCTGGTGCAGAAGAAGCGATCCGTCAGGCAGTAGAAATTGCCAGATCGCATATCGTCTCTAGGTATGCTATCGATGCCATCAAAGCACTAGAAGCCAAACTCGCCCTTCATCGAGGAGATGTTGCCAAAGCCGTTGCTCTTGTTGAGCAATACCTACAGTCAGACGATCACATGGCATATGTCAATGAGTGGTGGCTGCAGGTAATGGCGCGTGTGCGTGTTGCTCAGAGACATGGTAACGCTGCGCTAGAGATACTTGACCCCCTCTTTGAGACAATGGAACAGCGCAGGTGGATGGGTAGCGTCATTAACCTGCACATTATTCAGGCTCTCGCGTTTGAGTCTTTAGGCGATATACCACAAGCTGTTACTGCCGTAACCAAAGCCTTAGAGTTGGCCAAACCAGAGGGACACGTTCGCGTTTTTCTCGATGAAGGCGCACCAATGAAAAGGCTCCTACAAAAGGCGCTGGAGCAAGACATCGTACCACAGTATGTGAGCAGCTTACTCGATGCTTTTGAAACTTCTAACGTAATGAACACACCACAAACTGATACCACACCTGCCGGCTTTGAGCCATTGAGTGAACGTGAACGCGAAGTGCTTACGCTGATTGCCGATGGTCGGTCAGTTCCCGAAATAGCACAGCTTTTTGTGGTAGCACCGAGCACCGTCAAGACCCACGTCAAGCATATCTATCGCAAACTTGATGTCCATAATCGAGTGCAGGCTATAGCACGTGCACGTGAGTATGGCCTCCTTTCATAAAACCACATCGTTCAGAAACTGCATATACTCCCCTTCCTTAATCCTCTCTTTGGTGGATAGTGAGAATCATCTGACTTTGTTACACTTGGAACAAAGAATATGAATACGTTGCACAATCATCCTGGTATTGAGCAGACACAAAACCCGTTGCTTGCTCTGCAACCATAACCCAGTATTGGCTCATCATTCAATAGTATCACTCAACACTCGACCATGTGTACGTCGAACACGCGAATCCTCCCTTTGGGGGATTCACATTCTTATGTTCGTCTCATATACTATTACCAAAACATTTTTAGTCGAAACTAAAAATACAATAAGGGTAAAAATAAAAACAAATTATTATCTTTTTTAAGCTATTTTCCACACGTTTTGTTGCTACTTATGCGCGAAAGGCATTCCTATGGCACAAAGACGACATAAATCACAACTCAATGGTGTATTCATTTCCGATACATCAATCAAACAGCCCGTATTCATTACAATGGTTATGTTACTCATTGTCGTCGTCGGTCTTCTGGCCTATCGGTCGCTCCCAGTAAACCTGTTCCCTGACTTTTCGCTTCCTACCATCAGCATCTCTGTGCCCTACCCAGGTGCTGGTCCACAAAGCGTTGCCGAACAGGTCGCACAACCAATAGAAACGGCGATCAATACCCTTGATGGCGTCCGAACGATCACGTCGAACTCGGGTACCGGCATTGCTCAAATTATCGTTGAGTTTGAAACCAGTGTGCATGTCGATGAGGCTGAGCAGGATATACGTGAGCAGATCAATGCCATCCGCCCAACCCTGCCACAGGACGTTCAGGACCCGATCTATCAACAATTCTCGCTGGACTCCGTTCCCATTCTTTCGCTGGCCATTTCCGACGATGGCTCACGCTCGCCGCTCGAACTACGCACCCTGATCGACGATGACATAGCACCCTTGTTACAGCGTATCTCCGGGGTTGGAGCCGTATCAACAGGTGGTGGCGCCGTCGAGCAGATCAACGTGCTGATGGACCTTGAGAAGCTTCAGGCTTATCAGGTTGCGCCATCACAAATTGTGTCAGCCATCCAATCGGCCAACAGTGATATCAGTCTGGGGAGTGTCACAGCGGACACAACCGAAATTAGCCTACGTGCGCCAAGTGCCCTGAAATCTCCCGAGGACATTGAGCGAGTTCAGATCATCAACACACCTTATCGCGTTGGGGATCTGGCAACGATTGAAACAGGTATCGCCGAAATCGAGAGCTATGCACGCCTCAACGGTGGCGATACGATTACGCTTGATATCGTGAAACAGGCGGGCAGCAATACGATCACCGTCGTTGATAATGTGCTGGCCGAGCTTGATGAAATTATCGCACAGGAGAGCCTCCAGTACACCACTGCGTTCGATCAATCGGATTTTGTGCGTGAGGCAACCCGTGGCGCTATCGAAGAACTCATTGTCGCGGTGATCGCAGCCATGCTGGTTGTGCTGGTGTTCCTGCGTAATTTCCGCAACACCATTATCACCATCGCGGGTCTGCCAGTGATTCTGATTGGGAACTTTGCAGCACTCCAGTTCTTTGATCAATCCATCAACATCCTCACCCTGCTGGCCATGTCGCTCTCCGTCGGTCTGGTGATTGACGACGCGATTGTGGTGCGGGAAAACATCTTTCGCTGGCTCGACCGTGGCTATGCACCTATTGTCGCAGCCAGTCGTGGTACGGCCCAGGTATCGCTGTCGGTCGTTGCCATGACTCTGACCATTATCGCCGTCTTCTTGCCTGTGACATTTACCACCGGCATTACTGGCATTATCTTTGCGGCATTTGGTATCACCGTCGCCTGTGCGATGGCCATCTCACTGTTCGAAGCCTTTACCTTTGCCCCCATGCTCTCGGCCTACCTGACCGGACGACGTAAGAAAGGTGTTCAATCGACCATAACACAGGCGCCAGCAAGCGATGATGACGTGCTCGAAACCGACGATGATGACGAACAGCTTGGGCGTCTTGCACGGGGATATGCGCGATTACTTCGCTGGGGATTGCGACGGCGTCTGGTCGTAATCGGCGGTGCCTGTATCATCCTTATGGCCAGTCTGGTCATTGCCAGTGGTTTGCAATTTGCCTTCACTCCGACCGGAGATACGGGCGAATTTGCGGTAGGCTTTGAACTATCTCCCGGCACGGCGCTCGATGAAACCGACCGACTGGCTCGTGAAGCAGAACAGATCATTCTCCAGGACCCAGCAATCGAGTCGGTTCTCACAACGGTTGGTGGTGGTGGTTTCATCGGCATCAGTGCAACAGAACGAGCCGAGTTCTTCGTCCGTATTCACGAGGGCGAAACAACAGCGACGGTCCAGCAACGCCTTCGTGAACAACTCAGCTTCCTCCCATTGCTCGCCTTCAGCGCCGAGTCTTCTGGCACCGGTGGTGGGACAGCAGTCACTGGGCGGCAGATCCAGCTCAGCGTGCAGACCACCCGCCCAGTCGAAGAACTCGCACCAATCCTGCTGCAATTACAGGAACAAACCGGCGGTATTGCTGGCCTGACCGACATCGATACGACCTATAAACCGGGCCGACCAGAATTACAATTCAACCTGGACCCATCACGCACAGGCGATCTTGGTCTGAGCAACGATCAAATTGCGACCTCGGTACGTGCCTTGATCGAAGGCGAGCGGGCTTCCGTCCTGCGTCGTGATGGTGACGACACCGATATCGTGGTGCGCCTCGAATCACAGGACCGCGCCGACCCTGCCGATCTTCAGGCGATCACCATCCCCACACCATCAGGCAGTATCCCGCTCAATGCGATTGCTGAGGTAGAACTGGCTTCAAGCCCTTCGACCATCCGCCGCTACAACCAGTTGAATCAGGTCATTGTGGGTGCCAATGTCGTGGATCGCAACATAGTCGAGACACAGGCCGAAATCATGGCCGGTTTGGCGGCAGCAGAGCTGCCCGATGATGTTGTTGTCGGCTTTGTCGGCGAGAGCGAGCAATTAAACGAAGGCTTTGAGTCACTTCTCATCGCGATGGGACTGTCCATCTTGTTTGTGTACATGGTGCTGGCATCACAGTTCGGCTCCTTCTTACAACCCATCATTATCATGTTGGCCATGCCATTCAGTTTTATCGGTGCCTTTGTTGGGCTACGCGTGGTGGGATTGGAACTCGACATTTTCGGCATGATCGGTCTGATTATGCTGCTCGGTCTTGTCGTCAAAAACTCGATTTTGCTCGTCGATTTCACCAACAAACTGCGAGACGAAGGGATAGCGAAACATGTGGCAATTGCACAGGCAGGCGCCCTCCGATTGCGCCCAATTCTGATGACCAGTTTATCGCTGATCGCGGGTGCCTTGCCGGTTGCCATCGGTCTGGGGGAAGGCTCTGAGCTACGGCGTGGTCTTTCTATCGTCATCATCGGCGGCATGATCAGTTCAACCCTGTTGACTCTGCTGGTGGTTCCGGTTGCCTACAGCCTGCTTGAGTCGATCACACGTCGTATCAGCAAGCTGTTCGGACGTTCCAACCAGGAAGACGAAGCAACACCAACACCGGTAGAGCATGAGCAAACAATGACCGTCGCACCAATAACAGAGCCACATCAGCCAGACGACCAACGACCATCAACGGGACCGTTAGCGACTGGTGAGCAATAGAAATAGAAAAATGTTAGATACAAGGAGTACCGTAATGCGACATATACAACGCTTGATTCTCCTCAGCTTCATACTCAGTATGGGGTTGGCTGCCTGCGGGACACCAGCGGCTGAACAAGGCACGCAGGCTACCGTGACACCAAACGTGCCAACGATCACCCCGGAACCCACGACCGAGACTGACCCAGCGTTTGCGTTTGAAAGCGGTGTTAGTGGCATCGGCGAGATCAAGGCTGCCCAGAGTGCCGAATTAATCTTCGCCGTTGTCGGCACTGTTGCAACAGTCGAAGTTCAAGAAGGCGACATCATCAAAGAAGGCGATCTGCTGGCCACACTCGACATGCGTCCATTCGATCAGCAGATTCGCCAGGCTGAAGCCACATTGACCAACGCACAGGCACAATCAGCCAGCCTCTACGAAGGCCCACGAGCCGCCGAAGTCACTGCTGCACAATCACAGATACAGAGCGCACAGGCAACGCTTGATCAAATCTATGCTGGCCCCAAAGCAGAAGATCTTACGACAGCAGAAACAAACGTGGACCAGGCCCAGACCCAGTTGCAATCAACTCGCGACCAACTATCGCTGGCCAAGACCCAGGCCGAAGCCCAAGTCACACAGGCAACAGAAGCACTCAAGATCGCCCAGGCGAGCTACGCCCAGGCCAAGAGTAACTGGGAGTTTGTCCAGGATACCGGGCAAAATCCGCAACAGCCCGTGCTCGGGGTCGACCCAGAGGGCAACGAGATCGAGAGTGATGTGGTGGATGCCCAGCGTGAATCGTACTACGCTCAGTTTGTCCGGGCTGAAGCCGCCCTCCGCCAGGCAGAACAGACCGTTCGGGATGCAGTTGTTGCAGCGGAAGAGGCGCGTAAAGCCGAGATCGTTGGGATCGAGTCCGCCGAACATGGCGTCGTACAGGCTCAGGCATCGCTCGACAAACTTCTGCGCCCACCTGATGCTGATGTTGTTGCTGGCACCGAGGCACAGATAGCGGGTGCTCGCGCCCAACTCGATACACTCACCGCGCCACCACGCGCCTCGGCGCAGGCACAGGCTACTGCCGCTATTACACAGGCCGCGGTCGCACTCGACAGCGCCAAGCTGAGTCGTGAGCAGGCCGAATTACGAGCACCCTTCGATGGTGTTGTTGCCACGATCAATATCGATCCCGGTGATCCTAGTGCAGCAGGTGGCGTCCCAGCACTAACTATCGTCGATGTGAGTTCGCTCCATGTTGATGTTCAGATCAGCGATGTTGATATTGAAAATGTACAGGTTGACCAGAAAGCCACTGTCTCTGTTGAAGCCGTTTCACGGGGCATCTTCAGCGGGACAGTCAGCTACGTTGCACCCACAGCCACGGTTGAAGGGCCTATCCGCACCTACCTTGTCCGAGTCACACTGGATGAGATGGAAGGCTTACGACCGGGCATGCGTGCGCGGGTGGAGTTGATAGATGATGATGTCTAACCAATACCACTACAACGATACAAGCGTCTCAGCTAACACTCGCATCACACCAATGGCGACAGAACACGATGAGGCAGCTATTGTCAATCTGTATCTGTCGCATCGTCATGAAATTCTGGCGTATCTTACCGGCATATTGCATCATCGTGAGCTAGCCGAAGACCTCTGTCAGGAGACCTTTATCAAAGCATTCCGCAACTGGCCAACACAAGGACAACTCCGTAATCCAGTGGGATGGCTCTACCAGATTGCACGCAACACCGCCATCGACGAACTACGACG
>JBCDFA010000034.1:0-34459 GCA_039178835.1 Chloroflexota bacterium | reverse complement strand
CGAACAAGACCATTGAGCCGGGCAAATGCCCAGTGGTCAATCGGGTTCTGGATCAACGATTGGAGGTTGTCATTCGATACATCGGGTTGCCATTGATCGAGATTGGCATACGTCACAAAGAAGGCGTAAGAGTTCCAGAATGTCAGCATAAACTTACGCAGACTCTCATTCACGAGTCCACTTGAGAAACGCCGTGGATTGCCAGGAGGGCTGGCCGTGTAGAGATACCAGCGTAACGCATCGACGCCCTGTTCCTCGATAATCGTCTGCGGGACCACCACATTGCCCTTCGATTTGCTCATCTTTTGCCCTTCGCCATCGAGAATATGGCCCAGGCAGATGACATTCTTGTAGGCTGGTCGGTCGAACAGCAGCGTCGAGATCGCGTGTAGCGTGTAGAACCAGCCACGAGTCTGATCAACTGCTTCACAGATGTAGTCGGCCTGTGCAGCATCGTTGTAGACATCTTGCTGAGCAAAGGGGTAATGCCACTGAGCAACCGGCATCGCGCCACTATCAAACCAGCAGTCTGCCACATCCAGAATACGCCGCATTGTGCCGTGTTGTGGGTCTTCCCATATAATATCATCAACATAGGGTCGGTGGAGATCCAGATCCTGCAAACTCCGCCCCACCTTTTCTTCCAGTTCGGCCAGCGATCCAATACATTCCATATGCTGACCATCATCGGAGACCCAGATGGGCAGTGGAGTTCCCCAATACCGCTCGCGGGAGATCGCCCAGTCGATATTGTTTACCAGCCAGTTGCCAAAACGACCTTCTTTGATATGCTCTGGCACCCAGTGGATCTGCTGATTGTTGGCGATCAGTGTGTCTTTCTTCTGGGTCGTGCGGATGTACCAACTCCGCTTGGCATAGTAGAGCAACGGGGTATTGCAGCGCCAGCAGAAGGGGTAGGCGTGGCGAACACGGGCGCTCTTGAAGAGCAAACCACGCTCTTTGAGGTTGCGGGTGATGTCAGGGTCGGCTTCCTTGAAGAACTTGCCGGTGAAAGGCAATTCACCAAACTCAGTCAGGACTTCGCCAGACAAATCGACGGAGAAGAGTGTTGGAAGATCATACTTACGGCCAATCTCCAGGTCACCATATGCAGGGGCAATATGGACGACACCTGTTCCATCTTCCAGCGACACAAACTCATCGGTGATCACCCGATAGGCGCTCTGCCGATCGACCGTGTCGCCGGGGCCTGGTACGCCATCGAACAGATTATCGTAGTAGAGACCAGCTAGCTCTTGGCCTTCGTAGGTGCGTTCAACAGTCGCATCATCGCCCAGAACGGTCGGAACCAGTGCCTCAGCCATGAGCAGTCGTTCGCCATCCTTGTGGGCCAAGGCATAACGAGCCGTGGGATTGAGCGCCAACGCGACATTGGCCGGCAATGTCCAGGGCGTCGTGGTCCAGGCGAGGAACGACACACCAGCCAGATCAGCAGCAAGTGGGTTGGTGCTGCCCTTGCCATTCGAGCCCTGCACACGGAAACGCACCCACACCGACGGGTCGTCTACATCGTCACGGAATCCGAGTGACACTTCATGATCTGAGAGCGAGGTGCCGCAGCGGGGACAGTGCATCGTGACTTTGTAATCACGGAATAACAAACCCTGGTCCCACAGTTGGCGGAAAATCCACCATAACGACTCGATATATTCGTTTTCATAAGTAATATAGGCATCCTCGTCGAGCCAGAATGCGATCCGTTTCGTAAAAACTTTCCAGTCCTGAATGTAGCGCCACACACTCTCGCGACATTTGGCGTTGAACTCAGCAATGCCGTAACGCTCGATGTCTGGTTTGCCCTTGAAGCCCAGCTCTTTTTCGACCTCGATTTCGACTGGCAGACCATGGGTATCCCAACCTTCGCGCCGCCCAATGATACGGTAGCCCTGCATCGAACGGTAGCGCAGAATAATGTCTTTGAAGGTGCGACTGATGACATGGTGTATACCCGGTTGGCCATTCGAGGTTGGTGGGCCTTCGTAGAAGACAAAGGGTTTCTCTCCCGATTTGAGACTCTTCTCAACAATGTTTTTCTCACGCCAAAGCTCAAGAATTGTTTCTTCAAGCTTGGGAAAACTCACTTTGGTATCCACGGACTGGAACATACAACGCTCCTAGACGATTGTATCAACGTATCGTTTATTATTCTACTCGATTTTTCCCAGAATTGCGAAACAGCAGCCATCACAATCGTGAAAGAATAACCTGTCAGACTACCTGTTGCTACGTTTCCATCGTTACCACATACACCACGTAGCTTTGTGAGTCAGTCGTATCCACCAGGATAGTTTGCCCAATTCCACCAGCAAAATCGTTGCAGGTTTCAAATGTCTGAGCCGTTTCGGGTATCCACCAATCAGTGTCCGGTGTAATGCCTTCCTGAAATGGCATATCTACGGCAGGTGTCAGCACCGAGCAACGGCTGTCGGCAAGGAATTGCGGAAGGTCTGCTGCGTCCATAGTAAAACGGACATGAATAAGACGGTCCTGGAAGCCCTGCAATTCTGCATGAGCCTGAATGGCACTGGACGGAAGTGTAATACGGGCGACATCTTCGATCTGTTCAATCGTGACATCTTCGGTAGGCCCACTCAAGAAGCCATCATCCCAAAAGTTTATCTGACTCAATTGCCACGCGACTACTCCTGCTAGCAGTACACACGCGAAGAAACTTGTCCCCAAAATAGCAACTGTCCACCACAACCATCGTTTGGTTGTTATGTTTTCCATGCAAACAATCTCCATAAGTTTCCATCTATGGATGCTTTAAACGGTACACAAAGAAATACGCAGATCGTCTGGCAAAGTTACCAGAGTCTGCGTATTGTCCTTCACATAAAAACGATGGAGACTGAGTCATCAGGCAGCGGTCAGAATCTCAGGGCCGTTCTCTGTAATCGCAATAGTGTGCTCGAACTGTGCGGAGAGCGATCCGTCGACGGTGCGTACCGTCCATCCATCGGCATCAATCTTGGTTCCGTGGTGGCCCAGATTAATCATTGGTTCTATGGTAATCACAAGACCCGAGCGCAGGTTGATACCTGTCCCTGGTTTCCCGTGGTGTGGCACCGAGGATGGCTCATCGTGGACTTTCTGCCCAACGCCATGACCACCATACTCGCGCACGACAGAGCACCCTTCAGACTCCGCATAGCCCTGGATCGCAGCGCCAATATCGCCCATATGTCCAGCAACTTTCGCAGCACGGATACCACGCCACATACTTTCTTCGGCAATGGTCAACAAACGCTGAGCCTCATCTGAGACCTTGCCCACTGGAAATGTGACACAGGCATCGCCACACCAACTATCCAGGAAGAGACCGATATCAATACCAACAATCTGCCCTTCCTCAAGACGAGTCTTGGTTGGAAAACCATGGCAGATGACATCATCCACAGCGATACAGACGGTTCCGGGAAATGGGGAGGACGCAAAACGGGGCTTATACCCTTTGTAGGCGGGAATACCATCATGTTTGCGGATAAACTCCTCAGCCATCCGATCCAATTCCAGTGTTGTTACACCTGGCTGGATGTGCGGACGAATCTCTGCATATGTTGCTGCAACTAGTTGACCAGCGGCACGCAGTTTATCAATTTGCTTGCGTGAGCGTAAAACGATAGGCATAACAAACCTCTTTATGATCGGTTGTCTGTCATGTCAGACAAGATGCTGTAGAAATATAATTTTTATTATAGCATGTACCAATATGGTATCGAATTTCTTCGTACAGAAAGGAAAAGAGCACCATCAAGGGTGCTCACGCGAGAAATTCGTATGTACTTACCATTATCCTTTAACAGCACCGGCAGTCAGTCCAGCCAGGATACGCCGCTGGAAGATCAGCGCCAGCACAATGAGTGGAATGGTTACCACCACAGATGCGGCCATAATGGGGCCCCAGGGTATTTCAAAACCACCAATAGACTGCGTAGCGAAGTTGTTGATGGCAAACGTAATCGTACGCATCTCAGGACTCTGAGTAAACGTTATAGCAAACAGAAATTCATTCCATGCGGCAATAAAAGCCAACAGACCCGTGGTTACCATCCCTGGCATCGACAATGGGAGCAAAACACGATAGAAGGTTTGAAATGGCGATGCACCATCGACATAGGCAGCCTCCTCAAGATCACGCGGCATGCCTTGAAAGAAGCTGGTTAGCACCCATACTGTAAAAGGTAGTGTAAAAATGAGATAAGTGAAGATAAGCGCCCAAAGCGTATTGAAAAAACCAAGATTGAAAATAATCTGGAATAAACCACCCAACACCGCTATCTGCGGGAACATTGTCATTGCGAGAACCGTATACAATACAGGCCGACGGCCCTGAAAACGGAAACGCCCCAAGGCATAGGCTCCAAGCGCTCCAATAACAAGCGATAAAAGTGTTACAGATGCGGCAACAACAATACTATTGCGTAAGGCAAGCAGAAAGCTTGGTTCTTCTAGAACAAACTCATAATTAGCAAGAGATGGATTTTCAGGCCAATAAGTCACATCTGCTGACGTAATAGAATCATTGTCTTTCAGTGATGAAACAAAAGCCCAGTAAAAAGGAAAAATAGTATAGACAAGGATAACCACGACGAGGAGGTAGAAAAGAACGCGACCAAACCAAAAGCGAAGTTGTTTGTTATTCACGTTATGCCTCCTCAACCTTGAATACAGTTACATAAATACCCACAAAAATAGCAATGATAATAAAAATCAGCACACAAATTGCCGCGCCTTCACCAATGTCACCAAATGTCACTAACTCTTGTTGCGCCAAAACGGCCATCGTTTGTGTATCAAGGCGTTGTCCAAACAGGGCGAAGAAAACATCAAAAACGCGCAAAGCGTCAAGGGTACGGAAAATAAGTGCTACCACAATAGCAGGGCGTAAAAGGGGCAGTGTAATCGCAAAGAACTGTTGAATTGGATTAGCACCATCAACATCGGCAGCCTCATACACATCAGTAGAAATCGTTTGTAATCCTGCTAATAACAGTAACGCTACAAAAGGAGTTGTTTTCCAAATATCGACAGCTGAAACTGCTGCCATCGACAACCAGAATCCACCAGCTGTAAAGGCAATTTTATCACTGAGTATCCCAAACTGATTGACGAGAAGGTCATTAATAACCCCATAAATATCGTTGTACATCCAATTCCACATTTGAGCAGCAATTACGGTAGGAATGGCCCAAGGAATCAACATGGCAGCCCGCATGGGTCCACGACCTTTAAAATTCGAATTAATGACCAGCGCAATGATCATTCCAAGAATAAATTCAAAAACAACGGTCATAATGGTAAACAGTATTGTGACCTGAACTGCTGCTGGAAATCCAATGCCCGTAAGTACATTGGTGTAGTTCTGAAAGCCCACAAAGTTTGGTGGACCTGAAGCTAGCTGCTGTCTATCAGTAAAACTGAAGTAGATAGTCTGCACCAGTGGGTACAAAGCTACAAATGCAACAACGAGCAAAGTAGGAGAAAGAAAAATCCAGGCAAGGCGACTGCGACTTTTCTGCAAATCGCTTCGGCCTTTTCGACGAGAGGTCTGTGTTGTTTTTGTGATGGCTTGGTCGCTCATAACTACTCCCTTGTAGGAACAGAGTCGGTGAGGATACCGACTCTGCTATCATACTAATAACCGTTCGATCTCACATATATGTCTTCCATAACACATTGATGTGAGAGTGATAATCATTGAGCGATAGCACTACTGGACAGCTTGTTGAAGTTGTTCATTAACACGTGGTGCTAGCTGTGCCGCGTCCTGACCGCGCAGAATTTGGTTCACATTCTGGAAGATTGTTGTCGAAACCTCATTGTAATTCGCACCAGTTTCGCCAGATGGTCGTGCAACTACTTCAATCTGATCAAGCACCTCAAGGTATGGAAGTGCTTCAAGAACTTCTGGGTCCGCCAATACTTCTTCATTGGTTGGCGCATATGTACCAACCAGAGCACGCCACTTGAGAACCTCTGGGCTAGTTACATAGCGAACAAATTCAATGGCTGCTTCTGGATTTTCGGAGTACTGTGAGATACCCAAGCCCCAGCCACCAAGTGTCCCAGCTTTTGACTGACCATCAACACTTGGCAACGGTGCAACAGCAAAGTTATCGGCGATATCTGACTGGAGGCCAGTAGCATAGGCATAGGGCCAGTTCCGCATAAAGAGGGCATTACCATCTTCAAAGACTGGACGGGCTTCTTCTTCACCATAGGTGGTCACACCGTCAGGCGAAATGGTGCCAACCCAACCTTGAGCGCGGGTAAGGGCTTCGACGGTAGCTTCGCTGTCAAAGGTAAATGCACCACCCTCATCGATAAACCGACCACCGCCATGTGAGTAAACCCACTCTAAGGCGTTACAGGTAAGAGACTCGTTGGCATTGCCTTGCCAGACAAAACCAAAGAAATCATCATTTCCTTCTCCGCGCTCGCCCTCTTGTACCGCCTGAGACATTTCCTCAAGTTCGTCCCATGTTTCGGGTGGTCCGTCATACCCATACTTTTCGAGCAAGTCAGTACGGTAGTACAACATGCCCCAATCGGTAAACCAAGGCATACCGACTAGTCGCCCATCAATGGTTGAGTTCTCAACAATGCTTGAAATGTGGTTTTCTGCAACATCACCCAACGCAGGACCCAAATCTAAGAGATTGTCAGCCAGAAGACCTGGCCAAATCACATCGACCATGAGCACATCAATATCAGGTGATTGATTGGCAAGCAACTGCTGGTACTGATTAATCGTATCAGTTGGGCTTTGTGGGCGTCGTACAATTTCTACTTCAATGCCAGTATCTTCAGTAAACTGAGCTACTAACACATCGTCGATCTCAGCCTCAAGGCCAGTTGTACCGCCATAATAGATAATAGAGGCACCAGCATATTGACTGGCTTCTTCAGCATTTGGCACAGTTGGAGCGCTCTCGAGACCAGAATCTCCCGTGGCGGCAGGATCTTCTTCTTCAGTTGCACCCTCCTCAGCGGGAGCTTCTTCTTCAGCTGGCTCTTCAGCGGGAGCTTCTTCTTCAGCTGGCTCTTCAGCGGGAGCTTCTTCTTCGGCGGGAGCTTCTTCTTCGGCGGGAGCTTCTTCAGCAGGTTGTTCGGCTGTACCACCGCCACATGCGGCAGCAAATACCAGCATAAATATAGCTACAAAGCTAAGTAACAAGAATCTTCTAGGTAGAGAAATCACAAAAACCTCCTTTGGTTGATTTCGTCTTTACTAAATGTATAATGAACACACACAAACAAACGTGCGTTTCACGTGATGACGATGTTAATCATCCCCCTTTCTGTCAGCGATTGATTTGTTATATGTGCATTCAAGAGGTCTTGTTATAATAACATAAATTGTGTCAAGAATAAGCGGTATTCTTTCTGTAATTACCTGAGAAAAGAGTTGATGCTAGTAGGGTGGTTATGTGCGATTATGGTTTTATATAAAAAGATACTATAGATTGGTATAGTTTGGCTAGCATAAAATACCCGATGCAACTTCGTACTATATTCAGACTCTGTAAACATACGCTGGTTGTGTTTGTAGTATACGTATCTAACACCTCTTGATATTGCAAGAATATGACCAACTTTTACGATCTGATGATGTGTATCAAGAAACTCCCTATCATCTATAGTTGATCTAGAGACTCCCATTGTACTAATTTGGCTTGATACGCAGCATCTTCGTAGCGAGACAAACGAAAAGCAGCAGCATATTCCGGTAGATGAGCAGTAACAATATGCGATGCTACAAGCTCACCAGCACCACACGCGGCCATCACCCCAAAGCCAGACAGCGCACCAACGACATAGGCTCCATCGACAGGCAGCGCACCAATAAGGGGGCGATTCTCACAGGTTTTGATATAGTAACCACCATCAATAAATGGCTTTGGGGTACGATCAACATATGCTTGTAACCCAGGGATCATGGAGATCATACCGCGTAACACCACCTCCAGAAATTCTGGTTCTATCGAAATCGGAAATACCGGAGGAACAGGTCTCGTGTCGTATGCCCACAGCATCAGTATCGTGGTACTTTCAAGACCACCTTCGGGCCTTGTGTGAATACCGGGTGGTAACAGATCAAGCAACCATTGCGACTCCTCTGACTCTGCCAAGAATTGACGCTCATCTTCCGCCCACATCAACGCCAGTGGATCATCCCAGATCAACATGGGAGCTTTTCTTGGCACAACACCCAAATAGTCGTTAAAAGCCATTTTGAGATGTCGCTCACAGAACACCGGGAGATCAACCGACATCATTTGGCCCACTTCTCGTAATAATGGGCCAGCAGCATTCACAAACGTATTGGTCATAATACGTGTTGCCTCAGGATTATTCGTTGATACAGACTCAATGGCATTGTTGTGTACCTCGACACCAATCACACATCCATTAATCAGACGTATACCCAAAGCACGTACTTGTTCTAACATATACATACCTAGTTGCTGGGCACTAAACCAACCGCATCTACGTGCATGGATAAGTGCAATCGTCTGATCTGAAAGATATGGAAAATGAGTACGAATAAGTTTAGTATCGAGAATCACATCTGAGCCAACCACATTTTGGGCGGCTGGATCATAGGATAAGTCAGAAGGAGTCTCTTGATGAAGGCGAACAGGGCCAGCACCATACTGGGCAGCCTGTTCAGCAGCATTGCACAATGACGATATCCTATCAGGATTGGCGGTTGCATAGACGTATCCACGTTGTTCAAGATAAAACTGCCGATTGCTTTCAACCACCAGTTCTTCAAGCAGATCAATACTACGATTCATCAACTGGACCATTGCGGCATCGGGGCCAGGCCACCAGTTGCGGTAACACTCTGTCGATTTATCGCTTGTCAATGAGAGCGGGGGACGCTCATCCAGCAAAACGATATTGGTGATACCATAACGAGTAGCAAGATAATAGGCCGTCGAAATTCCGGCGATCCCAGCACCACAAATGACGATATCAGCACTCGTAGCTTGCATCAGAGCCTCCACACATAACAAACAACATATTGGCTCTGTCACTGTACAACAAAAACACAACCCCGTCACTATGACAGAGTTGTGCCTTAAAACGCGCTGTGTTAGAAAAACACTTACTTCTTAATACGCTCACCAGTGTAGGGATCGAACTGCCACTCACCAGTTGGGTCTTGGTCGTGTGTCAACTGTTGTGGTGTTGGTTGTGCCGACGGTAATGAACGAACACCCTCAGGCAAAACGATCCACATAATAATGTAGGCAAGCAGGCCTGCACCATTGAAGAGTGTAGCAACCACAAAAAGTAATCGAACAATCGTTGGATCAATGTTAAAATACTGAGCTAAACCGGAACAAACACCTGCAACCATACGATCACCGCTCAAACGTACAAGTTTCTTATCCATAATGTCGCATCCTTTCATTTATCTATCACACAATCTTTGGAGATTATGTATTCTTGCTACTTCTGAGACGATTCAAGCACCAAAGATGTTGCAGCTGGTGAATGATCTCTTCACAATCTTGTGCAAAGGTCTCTTCACAGTATCTTCATAACTAATTAGTATACTTACAGCAATACATATGTACAGACAGAAAACTCGAACCTGTTCTATGATGAACAAAATACAAAAGAGTATACGTATACATATTGCAACTACCGAGAAATATGTCTTACTCTTTATTATAACAAGACATTCCTTATTATGCTTTTGTTTCATCTACATCCTGGAGAAAACGCTATGACACAGCGCATTTTGATTGTTGATGATGTCTACGAGTTAGTACATGGTTTATCATCTTATTTTCGCCAGGCAGGCTTTGAGACACAGGCAGCATATGATGGCGAAACGGCGCTTGAACTTGCACAGCGTACACAGCCAGACTTGATTGTTCTTGACCTCATGCTCCCTAAGATGGATGGCATGGAAGTGTGTCGTCAAATCCGTCGCTCATCCAGTGTTCCAATCATTATGCTAACCGCCCGCTTGGAAGAAACCGACAAGCTGATCGGTCTTGAGTTGGGTGCCGACGACTATGTGACCAAACCATTTAGCCCGCGCGAAGTGGTCGCACGTGCACGAGCCGTACTACGACGCACACATGGCGAACAAGACAATGAAAACATCATTCGCAAAGGAAGTGTTGTCATCGATCAAACGAGATATAGCGTCTATGTCGATGAACAGCCTATTGAACTCACACCAACCGAATTTAGTTTACTGTTAGCGCTGATGCGAAATGCTGGTCGGCCTCTCTCACGCTCACAATTGCTGGATGCGGCACAGGGCGATGCTTATGAGGGGTACGAACGCACAATCGATGCCCATATCAAAAATATCCGTCGTAAAATCGAACCAGACCCGGCCCATCCCCAACACATTCTGACAGTATTTGGTATCGGCTATAAGTTCTGTGATACCTGATTATGAAGACATTACGCCAGCGCCTAACGTTTACACATACACTGGTAACACTTATTGCCATTGTCATTGTAGCGCTGCTTGTTACACTCCTTATCGGGCGTTCATTCGATGACTTTACCCAACAAGAAATACGCCGCGACGCAACGCAGATTTCCGATGGATTGGCACGTTTTTATGAGCGTAACGGCAATTGGAGCAATCTTCCTGCATTTGTCAACAACCGTACCGGGCCAGAGCGTCCTTTACGAATTAACCCGAGACGACGGATACAAATTCAAGATGCACAGGGGACGGTTGTCTTTGACAATGCTGGCCGTCGCATACAAAACCTGGTACCACGCCCCCCACGCAGTATTGAGCAGCCAATCATAGTAAATGGTCAGGAAGTTGGGATGGTTGTCCTCGGTGGGTCACTGACAGAAGACCGTCCCGATAGCTTTCTCACACAATTTGAACGGCAATTTCTTGGTCGAGTATATGTCAGTGTCATCTTTGGAAGTATTTTTGCATGTCTTGTTGCCATCGGAACAGGAACCCTTATTACCAAAAGTGTTACCCGTCCGGTCAATGAGCTTACCCATGCAGCACGACGGCTGGCATCTGGTGAACAACCCAAACCCATCAAACCACCCGCAGAGACCGAACTTGCCGAACTCGCACACTCGTTTAACACTATGGCCAGCGAGTTAGCTCGTCAGGAAGAGCTACGTCGTCAACTGATTGCTGATATTGCCCACGAATTACGAACACCATTGAGCGTCCTGCGGCTCCAGGTTGAGTCGCTTGAAGATGGGGTAGAACAACCAACGCCAGATAAACTGGGAATGCTCAGTCACGAAGTTACCCTGCTCTCACGCCTTGTCGACGATTTGCGCTTGCTCTCCCTGGCCGATGCGGGGCAACTCTCCTTTGATATAGAACAACTCGACCCGCGAACTGTGCTGGAGCGTGCGGCTGCTACTATCACTTCTCGCGCTCAACAACAACAGATTACCGTCCACATCAATGTACCAACTACCCTTCCCGCAGTTCGTGCCGATCCACAACGGCTGGCACAGGTCTTTGGCAACCTGCTCGAAAATGCGCTCCGACATACACCGCAGGGTGGTCGTATCACGTTAGGTGCCAAAATGGATCAAGCGCATCGTTTGCCTCAGATCGCCTTTGAAGTTACCAATACAGGGGCTGGTATCGCATCAGAAGATTTGGCCCACATCTTCGACCGTTTCTACCGTGCTGACCGGGCTCGATCACGCGAAACAGGTGGGAGTGGGCTCGGATTGGCTATTGTACAACATCTGGTAGAAGCACAGGGTGGCTCCGTGAGTGCGATGAGTGAGTATGGTAAAAATGCCACCTTTCAGGTTCATTTGCCAGTGGCTTGATCTATGGTTTCATGGATAGAAATAGAATCCCTTGCCACATCTCTCATTTTGCCCTGTTATAGAATGTCCGAGTAGTGAACACGCACATACACAGCACGCATATGATATTGATGCTGCTACACACAGGGGCGACCATCAGAAACATTCCTAATCTGTTCTAACAACCACTCATGAATCGCCAGAACAGCATCGTGAAGTTGCTCAAAATGTCGTTCTGCTGACCCAGAACTGAAGATCCTCCAAACACCATCCTGGCAATACAGATAGACGGCATGTCGAAGCATATTGATCCCCTGATGATCCTCTTTTGATGCTGCAACAAGAATTGTCTCTCCAAGCGCCCATGTACGTGGCAGAGCAATCCAGCCGGCATTTTGGAACCATTCAATTGCTTCAGCATGTGTATTCATTGGTCTCATACCTTCTGTTACTATAGCGCTTTTGTAATCATTACACTATGTACGAGTAAGAAGCATATTGGTTGCACAAAATAGAGACGAACCTCTATTTCAACCATATCTTGACATATACGCTATCTATGGTATAACTTTGGACCTGTTAACATCATTCCACTACGATACAGTCCCAAACCAAGTACAGTACATGTGAACCAGAAAGAGGAGAAACGGTATGAGCAGATTACACACCATACTGGTGGGTATTTGCATTGTGGCACTTGTTGCAGCTTGCCAAAGCACACCTTCTGAGTTACCAGCAGCAGATCAACATACGGAGTCTACAGCAACACCACGTCCTGAAAGCGCTATAGCATTACCAACTACCACCGACGCCGACACTCTGTCAACACCACTCCAGATCACGGTCGATCCACGGCTTGAACTTATATCAGTTATCCATGAACTTAGTGAAAGCCAGGGTGATATTCGTCTCGATTCGCCATATAAAGAAGCCATAAAAGACTATTTTGGTGATTACAGCCAACATCCATCTGTCACGTTATTTCGTGAAATACTGGCGGGTGGCTCCGATACATCTGCACCATTTACTTTGATGCTTCATCTATCCGATATCCCTGATCTTACATTTATTGCACCACTCCCCACAGACACAGCGGAGGAGTTTGGTGGTGAAGAAGTTGTAGATCTGTTTATCGATCATCTGCGTGATTTTGCAGAAGTAACCGATTTTATGGCCTTCTTTAATGCCCAGGAAGATTTTTACGATGATCTTATCGCAAGCATCAAAACAACAGTTGTGCCAAGCGATATACAGGCACTGGAAGAGTACTATGGCACAACACCAAACAGTTACACTATCGCGCCTATTCCCCTTTTTGGCGATGGAGGGTTTGGCCCGCGAGTCGTACATGAAGACGGTACTCAAGATATGTACGCGATTATCAGAGTAGCCAGCGTGGAAGATGATCAGTTCTCTTTTGGTACCTCATCAGAACTGCGCGGATGGTTGTGGCATGAATTTAGTCATTCTTTTGTACGCCCGTTTTCAATAAGACATGCAGATGAACTCGATGCCTATGCCATGCTTGGCGATGCTATCGCAGAACAGATGCAGCCCAGCTACACAAACTGGCCTGTTATTATGGAAGAACATGTTGTTCGTGCAGTAACGAATCGCCTTATCTACCGCGAGATAGGTCAGCCAGCAGGAGACAAAGAATTTCAATCTCAACGCAACAGAGGTTTTATCTACATTGATGCCATCCTGGAACAACTCAGCATATATGAGGACTCTCGCGACCAATACCCTACGTTTGCAGAGTTCTTTCCAGAAATTGTTGCGACGTTTGAACGTCTGGCAGAGACTACTATCCCAAACTATGCTTATCCATCTGAATGGACCATCAATGATATTCTCAACAACACCCAATCAGCGACCATTATCGTACCAACCAACGAAGATGATCTCGCAGAACAGTCGCATGTCCATCAACAAGCAAGTGAACTACAGAACGAATACAATCTGGATGCTACCATCTTGACTGATCAGAGAGCACTACAACTCGATCTATCCAAGCAAGACTTGATTGTCTTTGGTACGATGGAGGGTAATCTCTGGCTTGCCGAACAACAAGACCTGTTCCCTTTTACTATCACTGCTGAAAGCATTACGGCAGACACAACCTATAACGGGGCAAACTTACGCCTGCATACCTCGTGGCGCAATCCGCAAAATCCAGAACGAGCAGTCGCCATCTTTACCGCACAACAGGCAAGCGATGTCTCCTGGTCAAGGTGGGGGGACGCAGCCGATTATGCAATCTTTGACGGAAACACCGTGCTTCGCAAAGCTAATTACTGGAAAGAGGACAATGTGTGGATGTTTGGATCACCATGAGAGTAAATACCAAATAAAAGATGTCTTCTCCAGAAGCAGAGGCTTTCTGCTGAAAAGTCTCTGCATTTGCTACTGGTAACGCCGCAAAACCATGGTATAATCGACAAATCATCCCCTGTTTCCGCGCATAGGCGCTAAACATAGATAACCACAAACCAGAACAAGTACCCACATGCAAGCTAGGAAGGCAGGCATCTATTGCGAGCTCTCTTGCGAATCTCCTCAGGCATCGACATGTTTACCGAACGTGTTGGTCAACTCATTTTCTTAATCATTCCTGTTATGATCGGGGTCGGCGTTGTAAATGCAATTGGACGTGCCATTGGTGCATTTATCGGACAAACACTGGTCTCCAATCGTTTACTAGAAACCCAATGGTACGCATTCTCACTTGTATTTCTCCTTGGTGCTGGCTATGCACTCAAATACGGTGAACATGTGCGCGTCGATGTGTTTTACAGTACCTGGGAACCCAAACGCAAAGCACTGATCGATTTTCTCGGTGCCGTTCTCTTCCTCATTCCATTTTCCACCATTATCATTGTTGTCTCCATTCCATGGGTCAGTAATTCATGGTCTATTTGGGAGATGTCAGGAGATCCTGGAGGGTTACCACGTTACCCCATCAAAACAATGGTTATTGTCTGTTTTGTGCTTCTGATTATTCAGGGGATTTCAGAAGCGATCAAGAATCTGGCCATACTCACCGGAGCCAAAGATCAGCGAGAGGAGGGCCATCATGGAAATGACACTGCCGTATGAATGGATGGGGCTGGTTATGTTTGCTGGGGCGCTCCTGTTGCTCGCCTCAGGGTACCCCGTGGCCTTTTCCCTGGGTGGAACTGCCATTGTCTTTGGTATCATCGGTATCTCACTTGATATCTTCGAGCCCGCCTTACTCCAGGCAATGCCAGCACGTATCTTTGGCACGATGTCAAACTATACCCTTCTTGCGATACCCTATTTCATTTTCCTGGGTTCTATGCTTGAGAAAACGGGTATTGCAGAAGATTTATTAGAAACGATGGGAATTTTGTTTGGTCCCCTTCGCGGAGGCCTCGCACTTGCAGTGGTAGTGGTTGGCGCATTGCTGGCTGCTACAACAGGTGTGGTCGCAGCCACGGTTGTCGCCATGGGGCTTATCTCATTGCCACTAATGCTACGCTACAACTACAACAAAGAGCTAGCTAGCGGTGTCATCTGTGCATCAGGAACGCTTGGCCAGATTATCCCCCCCAGCGTGGTGCTTGTGGTATTGGGAGACCAGCTTGGCATTTCGGTTGGCGATCTCTTCATTGGTGCCCTCATTCCAGGGATCATCACTGCGGGACTGTTTGCGACCTACTGTGTGACTATTGCAGCAATCAAACCCAACCTCGCACCAGCATTACCACTAGAAACGCGTACAATGTCAGGACAGGCGTTGTTTCTGCGGGTCGTTCAGGTCATGATCCCACCACTGATTCTAATCGCGCTGGTGCTGGGAAGCATCTTTTTTGGTATTGCAACACCAACCGAAGCTGGAGCCCTAGGAGCATTGGGTGCTACCGTCCTGGGGTTGGTAAATCGCAAGTTAAACTGGAAAGCACTGCGCTCAGTCGTTGACTCAACCCTGCGTATCACCACAATGGTTGTCTTCATTCTGATCGGCTCAACGGCTTTTAGTCTTATATTTCGCGGTTTAAATGGTGATGTTTTGCTGTTCGATCTGCTAGTCAACCTACCAGGCGGATGGATGGGCTTTCTGGCGGTGTGCATGTTTACGGTCTTCTTTCTTGGCTTTTTTATTGACTTCTTCGAAATCGCATTCATCATTGTCCCACTCTTCGTGCCTGTTGCACAGGCCCTAGGGATTGATCTGGTATGGTTTGGGGTACTGATTGGTGCAAATCTCCAAGCATCTTTCCTAACACCACCCTTTGGCTTTGCACTGTTCTACTTACGCGGTGTATCACCTCCAGAGGTTACAACACCGAACATATATCGTGGTGCGTTACCATTTATCGGTCTACAGATGCTGATTGTTTTCCTGATTATTCTCTTTCCAGATCTGGTACTTTATTTGCCCTCTCTCGCACGATAATATCTCTTTGACGGTCGTCGCTAAATAATAGCAACGACGACCGTCAGGGTAATCACACTAGCCAACGTAGAAAAGAGAACGGATGCTATCACAAACGAAGGTGCTAGTTCGTTTTCAAGTGCAATGATAGATGCCAACACCGCAGTTGGCATACTGGCTTGCAGAATACCTGTTCCTCGTGCAATCCCTTCAAGACCAAAGGGTACCGCCAACAACAACGCGAGTACAGGTCCACCAATTAGGCGCACTGCACTAGAACTTATGACATCGATAGTAGGCCGCGGAATACCCGTTTGTGCCAGTTGTACGCCCAACGCAACCAACATGGTTGGTATTAACGCTGCAGCCAGTAATTCTACAGGTCGTCCAACCAATGGTGGCAAACTGATTTGCATCCAGTTGAACAAAAGCGCTGGAGGTAATGCAATGATCGCTGGTGTTTTGAGCACTGCAACTATTGATCGCCAACTGCCACTGCGTCCCCAATTTGCCGCAATAATACCAATCAGAAGAGAGAATGTTAGCATGACCAGAAAGTAGATAGTCGCGTAGACACGCGCTTGTTCGCTCTCCAGTGCAAAATCGATAATGGGCAAACCAAAATTCCCTACATTAGGGAAAGAAGCAATCATCACATAGGCCGCAGTTACTTGCAGGGAGCGTCGTAGGAGCCGCGCAACGATAAAACCGATTGCTGCACATAACAATTGTAAAACAATGCTGTATCCCGCCATTTGAATGGCCAGCGATGCTTGAATATCTGCAGTACTCAACACATCAATAATAAACGCAGGTGTTAGGATAAAGTAAGCCAACCGGGACAGTGTACGCGCTTCAAGCTGTAATCGTGGTCCAAAAACATATCCAATCACCACAAGCAGTAGTACAGGTGCCAGAATATTCAGAAAAATGGTCAGAAGTTGCACTATACACCATCTCTTCTATAACCTTAGCCACACAATAACAGCGACACCACACAATGGGTGCCGCTGCGCGTCCGGTATGATAATGAGTACTTACTCTAAAGATTTGTATACGCAAAACTAGCGAAACTCATCTCATTGGTCTGGTTCCAGCGATAAACTTGCTCACGGAAGGTACGCCACGGATCATAAATTTCTTTGAAGGTAGGGTTCTCAGCCGCAAAACTCTCATATTTCTCAAAGGCAGCTGTCTGTGCTGCTGCAAGAATCTCCTCACTATACGGGCGCAATTGAGTACCGCTCTCAACAAGCCGATCAAGTGCTTCGCGATTGAGGGCATCATATTTCGCTAACATGTTCATATTAGCCTGATATGCCGCTATCCGAATAGCATTTTGATAGAGTGAGGGCAATTGTTCCCACTGCGACTGATTAATCAAGACATCAAGAGTAGGTCCAGGCTCCCACCATCCTGGATAATAGTAAAACTCCGCTGCCTGATTGAGGCCAAGCTTCTCGTCGTCATAGGGGCCAACCCACTCAGCAGCATCGATGGCGCCACGTTCAAGCGATACAAAGATATCGCCACCACCAATTGTCTGGGTCGCCACACCAAGCGCTTCCATAACCTGTCCACCCAAGCCAGGAATGCGCATCCGCAGACCTTGGAGATCTTCGACGGTGTTAATCTCACGGCGGAACCAACCGCCCATCTGAACGCCTGTGTTACCTGCCGGAAAATGAATGGTGCTAAAATCGGCATAGAGTTTGGCAAGTGCCTCTAACCCACCACCATGATAAATCCAGGCATTCTGTTGCTGTGCATTGAGGCCAAACGGTACAGATGTTGCAAACGCGAAAGCGTTATTCTTACCGACGTAATAGTACGCAGCAGTATGTCCCATCTCAACTGTCCCTTGTTGAACCGCATCAAGGACTTCTAAAGCAGGCACAATTTCGCCACCTGCAAACGGCTCAATTTCAAACCGTCCTTCGGTCAGTTCTGCGACACCAGCAGCAACATCTTGAGCACCACCAAAGATCGTATCAAGGGATTGAGGCCAACTCGTTGCCATACGCCACCGGAGCGAAGGCATGGAAGAGTTCTGTGCTGGCGCCTGGGCTTCCTCTGAGGCTGTGTCTTCCGCACCAGCATCCTCAGCTTCGCCTTCTGCGGCTGTACCAGCCTCCGGATCAATAGCGCTCCCTGTGCACGCTGTGAGGGTCAGGGCTGCCCCGCCTGCGGTAAGACCGCGCAGAAACTTTCTTCGTTGCATGTGTTTCTCCTGACAAATGTGGAATTTGTGGGTATTAAAAGAATTATAATGAATATTGTTTCTTATGTCCAGAGAGAAAACAAAAGAGGGTTAGGAACATTCCTAACCCCCAGAGCCGACAATCGTAAAACGAACTTCAGTAACCGAAAAGCGACTATGCGCCCTTGACCGCGTCCTTTAACGTGCTGCTTGCACTGAAACCTGGTGTCTTGGTCGCAGGGATTTTAATTTTCTCCCGTGTTTGCGGATTAACACCTTCACGTTCCTGGCGTTGGCGTACTTCAAAAGTTCCGAAACCGGTAAGCGTGACTTTGTGGCCATCTTTCAATGCTTCAGCAATCACATCAAGTGCTGCATCAACAACCAGCTTGGTTTCCTTTTGTGAAATACCTGTACGTTCGGCTACTGCCTTAATGAATTCGGTTTTTTGCATGCCTTTTTGCATAACCGTAGTCCCTCCTATGGGTACGTCTATGCGGATACCTCTTTGCTACGCAGTATACTGCACGTGTCAAGACCCTTTCCTGATTAGGACGCCAAGAACCGCTTTTCAAACTTTCCAGGTCTTTTTTAAGGCTTCCTAAAGCCAAATAAGAAATAGAACAAATAGTCTAAAAGAATGGTTTTTATGAAAATATATGTGCGATACGTCAAGAAAACGATTATATGTAGTACATTTAGCAAGCCCAAAATGTCTTTTACTACAGGGGTTCACTGCAAAAATCATAGGTTTATAGACTTTACGATACGTAGTAAAGACGTGGTGTGGGAACAGTAATTAAAGACCCACTGAACGACTATGCTGGTAACCTACATCCTCTTGAAGCAGGTGTTCTATATAGGCTGTGATGGCAGAGAGGGGGAATGGTTGTTGCAAGTATGTGGTTAAACCAGTGGCCTGTACCTTTACAATCTCATTATCATCGTGCACACATACGATAGTCGGGACCATAAATAATATGTCGGTGCTACAGGTTGGTAGATCCCAGAGAACAGGGCTCAATTGATAATCAAGAATCAGGATGTCTGGTTTATCAGCACATTGCATGTACTCAAACACATGCTCAATAGAGTGGGCTTCCAACATCGTGTGGTGCTCATTGAGCAGGAGTGGTTGAAGAGCAGCACAAAATGTCAGATCGGCGCTAGCCAATAACACTTTGTAAGCGCCTCCTCTGCGTCGATCTGGTTCATAGGGAATAGACGTAGTACGTTGGTCCACAGCATACTGCCGCCCCCCCTGTGATTTGGCAAACAACTTCATTTCCGCCGCTATACGAGTCATCTCTTCATTACATTCGAAGGAGCGGTGTTTGGTAGTGGAAACCCCAATAGACACCGATAATAAGTTGAAACGACGCACAACACTAAAGCGATCTACACCAGTGAGGTAACCGCGTTGCCAATCCTCGTCGTCATAAAGGGTTGGAACAACTTGATCAAAGCGTGAAATAATAGCACTGCATATGGTGTCGACACAATCAGGCACTGTTAATAACGCAAAATCATCACCACCAATATGGCCAATAAAATCTTCTTTTTGGCCGTATTCTTGTACTATCTGCTGTATAATTTTTGCAAGCATAAAAATAGCACGATCACCACGTGAAAAACCATATACGTCATTGAACACTTTAAAGTTGTCAATATCAATATGGAGCAACGCTAACGTCTGCTGATTATCTAGACGCTGTTGCAACTCGTTGATGAGAAATGTGCCGCCAAGTAAGCCTGAGAGAGGGTTGACTGTCACTTGACGGGCCAAACGACGCAGATGACTACGAATACGTGCAATAAGCTCATCCATCACAAACGGTTTGGAAATAAAATCATCAGCGCCATTTTCAAGGCCTACAATAATGTCATGATAATGTGTTCGTGACGTTAAGATTAACACCGGAATATGGGCAGTCCGTGCATCATTACGCATCTGACGAATCAGTTCATATACAGCCATATGCGATAT
Source organism: Chloroflexota bacterium (assembly GCA_039178835.1). Classification (GTDB taxonomy): domain Bacteria; phylum Chloroflexota; class Chloroflexia; order Chloroflexales; family Roseiflexaceae; genus AL-N1. The sequence continues at coordinate 14,059 of JBCDFA010000034.1, read as the reverse complement.
CATCAAATCAACAATAATGAGATCTGGCAAACGTGCCTGAGCCACTTGTACAAGGTCTTGACCATCTAATACACAAGACACCTTGAAACCTGTTTTGTGTAAAATGAGTTCAAGCAAGCAACGTGTGTGAAGTTCGTCACCGACAACGAGTATGTGTTGTTGACGAACATACGATTTTTGTGTATCAGATGGCGATACACATATACGGTAAGACCAGGTGTTATCTTGCATGACAAAAAGAAACCCCAATTGAAGTATTTAGCAATTACGTAATAATATAGTAGGAATTCGGTTACTGAAAGTTGTTATCCTCTTGAGTTATCGCTCAATTGGTTCTAATCCATCTGCGAGGACGCATCATGTCAGACGTGGACAGTTTGACTAGGTTGCTTATCATTTACGTATGTATGATATCATAGCTGGGTCATCATCGTATATAGGAAAAAATATCTATCTCCAATACAGATTTAGAAAGAGGGAAATTACACGATACAATCAACAAACTCGATAAATATGATGACACTCATAAGCATCTTAGATGAAAATATTACTCGTATTTACTGCTACTTGGTGAATAACATCCTACAACCGAGTAGAACCAGAGTACTAGTTTACTCGTCGCTATCTATGAATCAACTGCATACTCGGGTGCATCTTCAACAAGTACCTCGTACCTTCCATCAGCTTTTTTACGGAATCGCATGTGTCGAGCAACAACACTCACACCACGTTGACGTAGTTGCATCTCAACACGCTCACGAATCGCTTCCCATAGACCGGCTTCGCCTTTGTAGTATCTTTGAAGCAAATTACTCAACTCCTGATCAGCAATCCAAGACAACATACATATCTCCCAATATCATATATAAAGCGTCTTGTACAACAATCCTGTATACAGTAATATTAGACACTATATCATTTTGGGAGCGTGTATAGCCAATGGACTAGAAGATATCAAGGGGCCTTGGAATTATGTTTGTGGCCATACTTCCAGAGACCCCGTAACTGTACGAGCTTACCTGTTTATCAACGGCAAGAAGCTAAGTTCAGGAGCCCCAAGCGTTCCTTTTGCCGACTCTGCTGTAACATTTCCACTTTCATCACGTGCTTCTATGATGACATACGTCTCTTGGTTCAGCATTGCTTCGGGGATCGTGACTTCATAACGATTATCTTGTGTTTCTTGTAGCACTGCACGTTGCCACGTTACACTATCGTTCGTATAGGTCACACTTACTTCGTCGACACCACTCCCCTCACCATCACTGACGTTGGCACTAATACGAATCGCAGGACTCGTTGCGACGTTTACGTTACCTGGGGTGGTAGCAGGTGCAACATTGACATTGCCGATAATAGGTCCAGATGTGTCATTCAACAGTGCTGTAGGTGCCGTCGATGGCTCAATATAACTTACCTCAAAAACCATTTCTGAGTAGCGCCATAGCTCACCCAATTCAGTATCCCTGGCACGGAACTGCGCCGGGATCACTGTAAGTTTATCGATCTGCACAGGTCCCTCAGCGGTAAGCTGCTCAGTACGCTGGAACGAATACGGTTGGTCAGGCAACCATGCATCCCAGATAGGGCCTGGCAATACTGGATCTTCTTCCTGTTGGAGATAAATTTCATCGGTGATAAGCGTCGTCACGTGCGGATTAAAGTCATCCACTATCGGGAGTGTGGTTGCTTCGACAAGTTTTACACCACGAATCTCTGGAATAACATCGTTATCGCCATCTGGATTTGCCTGAAGGGTCATATCGTATGTTAGATTGGGGAGGGCCGGTTGACCAATACGTGTTTGAACCTCGCCAGTGAGGGGAGTCTCACCAGGGACAAAGCTATCTTCCACGAGGCTGGTTACTTGTGGCGTTCCCTCACCATCACGTTCATCGATCTCAAAACTGTTGGTGAAAGTAATCAGTCGCGTAAACGTTCCTTGTGTCTCTTCCAACTCTGCCTGAATTGGATCAGGAATTGGCTCTGGGCGTGGATCAAAGGACCCATCAAATTGTGGAGTGATCGGATTTGGTACCAGCACACGTGTGTAGGGTAAACCATACAATGTCATCTGTAGAATAACTTTTTCATCAAAGGCACTAAAGCTGTTGGGAGCTGTTGTTTTCACATACTCACGTTTGGCACGTGTGAGTGACTCACCGATAGGAGCACCAATATACTCTTCTCCATCAGTAATCTCACGGCCAAGGGCCTGTGTAAGAAGCAATGATAGCCGCTCACTATAACCAACCAGATCGCTGTCGCCATAACCATAACCTGTATTGCCAATCCAATTCCCAGCCTGTTTAATAGCTGCAGCCGGGAAATCTGCTCTGAACTGTGATAAGTTGAAATCTTGATTAATCGTATTCAGACCAGCATGACAGCCAACTGAATACACCAACGAGGCTGATCCAGTTTCAAGTGAAGGGATAAAATCAATGAAGTACGATTGTCTGGGATCGAGTTCAACAGTAGGCGTAAGCAACCGTTCCGAAAAGAATGTCCCGCCAGCCAGATCGGCAGGGATAGCATCAAAGTGGCTGAAATGGCTGTTGATAGACATGAGATGATAATTGGTCTGTGGCCCATCGTACAGGTCCGTAAGCTGTGGCAACTGACCACTAAACCAGATGTCACTAAAATCCTGAGCGTCCCAGATATCGTTATTCAGCACATCAAGTGTGTAGGTCAAGCCCAATGTCCCATTAGGCTGAAAACCAAATTCCTCTAATTGTTCACTGACCGCTTCTGCCTGATCGCTCAAGAAGTCGTAACCTGTTACCAACGCAGCCCCCGCGTGGTCAGGCTCTGTCTGATCTGCCCGAACCTCGTAGTCTGACGAAGAAAACGTCTGTGTGTGGGCATCAATGTAGCGTAGAATATTCGTTGGTGTTTCAACCAAACGACCCATTCCCAGATCTGGCAAATACAACGCACGACCACGCCAAGGAGTCGGCTCTCGATCCCCATAGAAGTTATCTGTCTGTATAAAGCGGTAAAATAGGCTTCCTTCCAGGCTGGTATCTATATCATCGCTGGGAAATGCGGAAAGATTTGATAGTTCATTATAATAGTCACTCTCAGGAGCAATGGTTGTCTCATCAGGTACCCGATAGAATGGGATAACAGTGTCACCACCGACGAACACCAGATCCTGTGTGTTTGGATAGTAGTTGGTAATCGCAAAATCAAGGATGTTCCAGATTTGCTGGGCGACCTCATTCGCCAATAATGGCTGTTCGGGATTTGCATCCCACTGTGTGTAAAGGTCATTCAGTCTTTCCCGATTTGAAATACTGGGGGCGAGGCCCAAATCAATAACCACACTATTACCAACCTCACGAAAACCACTGGAATTGATGGCTGATGAGAGTGTACCAATAGTATCAACTTGATCAGAATAGCGTGCCAGCATTCTATCTTCATGAAAAAGGAAGATTGTCTCGACAGATGGATCAGGATTCACATCAACAAACGCAGTTGCAGGTTCAGCCTTAATCTCGGCTTCCTCTAATGTACCTTCCTCAATCATCACATCAAGTTGATATTGCTGTGAGGTATCGAAAGTTCCATCAGCACTGTAGACAAGAATGTAGTATGTACCACCAAGCGGAAGATAAGCCTCAATCAACTCATCGTTTGTACCAATATTCGTCGATATCGAGTTAATCCGCCCGATGGAGTTAATCCGCCCGATGGAGTTGATCCGCCCGATGGAGTTGATCCGCCCGATGGAGTTGATCCGTCCAATATCAGCTATATTATCTAAGTTCTGACCATCGTCTACAGGAATAGTTGTATCAAGATCCGCAACCAGCGCAACATCATAATCGTTCGGCAAATTGGTGAGTGCTATGGACACCGTCGAACCAGGAACCACAGTAAATGTGTACCAATCACCATCAGTGTTACGGCCAATGATGCCCTCACCAGTAGCTTGTCCATTCGTAAAGTCAAGTTCATCTGCATCGGTGTAGAGGTCGTTAGGTTCACTTTCTGAGATCGTGGTAGCTATGGTAGGTGATGGGGCATTGGGTAATAATTGATCCTGTGATGGTATTGGTGCAAAACCCACCACAGTGAAGAGCAACATAAACGCAAGAATAAGCTGTAGTCTGTGTAAAGCCGTCGATTGAAGCTTCATGACCACTCCTTCGCTACAAAAAGAAACCACTGCAATAATCTGTCAGGTCTACATAACAGCGATACTAAACAGCACGTTCATCAGACAAACCAGGGGAAGATTGTTTGGATTGGACGATTTCTGGAAGCACATACCCATAACATTTCACCAGATTATGCATCTCAGCAATGTCACGTTGTGCTCCTATATTGACTAAGATCGGAAATGCTTCATTTAGTGCAGCTTGGCCGTCGACTTGATAATCCAGTAAAGGAGCCAGGGTTGCACAATACACCAATGTTTTTGCAATTTCGTGTGGGCTATCAGACTCACGTAGAATGGCAAGACTTGTTGTGATTTGCTCCCATGCACCCTCTAAATCAGCAGTGAGCGCCAAAATGCGGCTCAATGTACGGCGAGTTGCACCTTCCTCGGTACGAGCCTCCAGCCGGGCCGCTGTTGTCAATGATATTTCACATGCAAGCTGCGCCTCTGCAAGATGATCTTGTTGTATATGTAATTCTGCCAGATAGCGTTCTAGCTCAGGAAGGAAGTCCTCTGCTTTTGCCTGATGAAACAAGTCAGCGCTACGACGGAGATGGTACTGTGCGGTCGCAAGATCTTCCGAGAGCAGATACGTGGCACCAAGATTCATATGTAGCACACCTGTTGCATACAGTGAGCCAAGCTGCGCAAAAATAGAGAGACTCTGCTGATATTGGTCAATCGCCTGGGAAATGTGGTCCTGTAATCGAAAGAGATCCCCAAGATTGTTCGCAATCATAGCTTGTCCATACACATCACCAATCATCCGTTTCGTATCAAAGCCAGATTCGTAGTGGGAGCGTGCTTCTGTAAGCCGACCAAGCTCATAATAAATATTCGCAAGATCGTTATAGGTATCCGATAATCCATCCAGATCCTCAACCTGCGAGTATAAATCCAATGCACGACTGATCAACTCAAGTGCATGTTGATTATTGCCGAGATTACGATGTGTACCGCCTAAAATTTTGTAGGCAGCCGCCTGATAACGTGGGGTCAGAAGTTGTTCGGCACCATCTAAGGCTTGTTTACCCCAATCAAGCGCATCAGCATAACGACCCTGGCGCTGATGTAACCCAGCTGCCAACAGTAAACAGCGAACAAGTTCGCTATTGATTACGTCACCACCAATGGCTATCGCCCGTTCCACCCATTCAAACGCTTTATCAAAATCAGCACGTTTTTCATACACACGTGCAATGTGGTAATGTAACCGTACGATTGTATCGAGTGGTGGCTCATACTGACGACGTAGTAACGTAAGAGCTGCATTAAATCGGCGCAATGCAATGTCATACTCACCAATAAGCGAATGGACTTCACCCAAACGTTCGAGCACCTCGATCGTGTCTAATGCTCGTGGATCGGTCACACGTGCAGCAATCTGGAGCGCAGGTTCAAGCAAGGTGATAGCTTCGTGATTGGCATAACGTTCCTGAGCTTTACGTGCAGCCCGTAAATGATAATCAAATGCAAGATCCCATTCCTCTGCAAGGGCATAGTGGTGTGCCAACACGGCTAGTTGATCATCAATTCGATCACCATAGAGTTGTTCAATCTGTTCACCCACCCGTCTATGGATATCTCGCCGACGTGCATATAAAATCGCCTCATATGCAACATCACGTGTCAAGGCATGCTTGAAAAGGTAGGCTAACAGCGAAAAACTGATTTCGCCACGCTCTTCCATTTCATCAGGCAGAATAAGATCAGATTGAGATAGTTGTGAGAGGCGATCAATCAGATTGTCATGATGAGCCACACCAGAAAGCACCAAATAAGGAAACCGTCGACCAATCACGGACGCGGTTTGCAACAATTCACGGTTACGCTCCTCCAACCGATCCAGACGGGCAGTAATCACATCTTCAATACTGTCAGGAATCGTCGTAATATCAATAGTTTCCACAAGCTGCCAGCCGTCATCATGCGACTCTAAGGTACCCGATTCGATCATTTCACGAATAACTTCTTCGATAAAGAAGGGATTTCCCTGCGCTTTTTCAAGCAGTGTTACAAGTTCAGGGACAGGCTCACTCCCCAACAATTCACGTATAAGATCCATACTGCTCTCTGGTGGCAATTCTCGAATCGGCACACGCACACAGTGATCAAGATGAGACCATACTTCAGCGAGAGGGGCGTCGATACGATACCCCAAGACAATGAATAGAGCGACGTAATGGGCTCGTTGTGTGATACGGTTGAGTAATTCAAGTGATGAAGCATCTGCCCATTGGAGATCATCAACAATCAGCATAAGTGGTTGTTGTTGAGCCTCAGCCAACAAAATCATCGTGACCAGTTCCTGAGCACGATCACGACGTTGCTCTGGCGAGAGAGACAATATCAACGATGTTTCATCAATGGGAATATCCAAGATATCGTTGATAAGCGGAGCAAATTGAGCCATACGGGGAACAAGGTTGGTAATACGGCGTTGTAACGACTGACTAAGCTGATCGTTAGAATCGAGAAGGGATTCTATGTGAAAAAACTGTCGCAGCAAATCGCGGAAGAGTGCATATGGAGTGCTCTGTTCATAACTTTGACATTCAATACTGTATGGAAAGAAAGCCGGGGTGTGCTCACTTCTACTACCTGAACGCAGCACAAGATGATGCAGAGTTTCCTCAATCAGGCGGGTTTTCCCAGTACCAGCATCCCCCACCAGCGCCACCACTCTGCCATTACCACGTAGAGCCGTCTGACCTTCTGCCACAAGTGTTTCAAGTTCATTAGCACGGCCTATCAAAGAGGGCCGCACCATACCACGTAAGTTTGCAGGAAGTGGATCAATAGCAATTGCCTCTGCGAGTGGGGTAGGCTCAGACATGCCTTTTAGAAGCACCGGATCAAGACTTCCCAGAGAAACAAAATGATTCGTTGCACGCTGAGTTGTTGGTGAGACAACAATCGACCCTGCATCTGCAACCGCCATCAGACGCGCTGCCAAATTCACATGCCGACCAAGCACGCTATACTCACGACGCCCCTCTCCACCAATCTGTCCAGCAAAAACCATACCCGTATTGATGCCAATACGCTGGTTCAACACAACAGGGTGATCAGACTGAATCTTTGCACCTGCAAGCAAACTATGAATTTCGGCATTTGCTTCATCGAGCATGGCACGTAACTCAAAAGCAGCGCGTACAGCACGTTCCGGTGTATCTTCATATGCAACAGGTGCACCAAAAAGCGCCATAAACTTATCGCCATGGATTGCCATGTCAACTTTATTGACAATTCCCCCATAGTGATGCACGATGTGTTGTGCCCGTCGATAATATGCATTTAATACTTGAGTCGCCGTAGCTACATCGTCTCCGACCAAATCGAGCACAGTACTAAATGGAAAAAAATTTGAGAATAACACGGTCACCCGACGAAACTCACCTATCACACTATCAGATTCTATCGAATCCAAAAAGCGTGCTGGTATACCATGCGGAAGATATGTCTGAAGTGCTTCGATACGGCGAATAAGCTCAAGCACGTCTGCGAGATCACCAGAGCTTCGAGACCATTTCCAATAGTCAACAGGGGTAGGGAGGTGACATTCAAGCGTATGATCAAGGGCCCCAAAACCCGCATGACGTTCCTGAACGACCGCAGTTGGGACCAACACCCGCGTAGTGTTGGAAATAATCACCTCACCTGGCACAGCTATTTCCTGTGCGAGTGCGACACGATGAATGTCCTGACCTGTTACCACTAACTCAATATGATCCTGATCACCTACCTCAGCCGCAAACACACGCCCACTGTGCACCCCAATCCGTAGACGAAGGCAGAATGTTCCCACAGGTGTCTCCACCGCAACAAAAGATTGCATCTGCGCCTGCATTGCCAACGCAGCACAACATGCCAAGCTGGCATGTTGATCACCCAGCTGCTCGGCATCAAAAAAAGCCGTCAGTGCATCACCGCCAAACTTCAATAAAATCCCGTTATGCCGATGAAGTTCTGTGATAAGTGAATCAAAAAGGCGTGTGATAATCCCCGAGATTTCTTCAGCGCCCTGTTTGCCCAAGGTACTCAATTGCTCAGAAAGGGCCGTAAAACCGGAAAGATCAGCAAACAGGACAGTCCCATTCCAGTAGGCACCTTGAATACGATGAGGCTGCGGATCTGCCATCTGAGAACCAACAAGTATTGATGGGATGTAGGTAGCTAGTGAAGTCAGGCGTGTCTGGAGGTGTTTAGTTATATCCTGGAGTAGCAAGGGCGATAGATCACCATCAATGCCCAACTGGGCACATATATCTGGCGGAAGATGTGTCGAGAGACGCTGTTTGAGTTGTTGAACTACAGAACTGTGGTTGCTCACCGTTCATTCCTATCAATACGGTATTGAAAAACGTAAGGTAAATATATGTATGCATTCAAGGCATAACGACTGTAGCGCATGGTCGAGGTGTGTAGGCAATATGTAGAGACTCTTAGTGACAACTCGTTTATGCACACCCCTAGTATAAACGAAAGACTCGGCTGTATTTGCTCATGCTTCTGATCGGACACCATGGTGCCTTTCAGTGTATATCCTAACCGTGACATTTGAGTGAACACGATTGATGCAACCAATGACGAAATCATAGATGGGTCTTTTTATTATGACATTTTGATCATCATGGAATAGATCAGTACGACACACTATTTGCTTCTCCATCTAAAAATTCTTACAATAAAGAGATACTATGATACTGAAACGCACAGATGCGGGGCAGATATGTTAGATGTACAAACAGCCGTAGCAAAAATCCCCTGCCACGGGAACGTAGAAAGTGGCGATACCTTCGAAATGATCGAGCGCCCTGGTGGAGGGTTCTCATTTGTATTGGTCGACGGGCAGGGCAGTGGTCGTGGTGCAAAAACCCTGAGCAACCTTGTCATCACGCGTGTGATCACTCAGCTTAAGGATGGAGCACGTGATGGTGTGGTAGCACGAGGAGCACACGACTATCTCTATACATACCGGATGGGACAGGTTGCAGCAACGCTCAATATTTTATCTGTTGATTTTCAAAGCAATTCTCTTCTGGTTACCCGTAACAATCCTGCCCCTTTTCTGGTGCTCACATCCAATGGTGTTGCAACCCACCACGAGCCATCAAACCCCATTGGCCTCCATCCCATGACAAAACCAAATATCACCGAAATACCAGTCCATCCATACACCTACATTATTGTTTTTACCGACGGGCTGCTCAAGGCTGGCGAACGCTATGGTGAAGACGTTGAACTAGGAAACTTTCTCGCTGGATGGGATGCCAAAGCTGCTCAGAGCGCTACCGACCTCTGTGATGCGCTGTTGCACCGTGTCATCGAAATCGACCGTGGTGAGCCAGCAGACGACATTACCATCATGGTGCTGGCCTTGCTTCCTTCCACGACTGATGGACGGGTCCGCCGTATCAGTACCAATTTCCATATGGAACCGCCAACCGAAACCCGTTAACCTCCCACCTGAATCCGCAAAGGGCAAGCCATTCATCCAGATGCCGCTTGCCCTCACAACACGACAACATAATCTCCCAACACAGCTACAACTTGTTTGAAAAAGAGACTCCATCTCACGACACGGTTATACCACAAAAGCCTACTGTATAAGTTATATCACTTCATCAGAATCATCAAATGGTGCAAGATGTATACAGGGCTTGAGGGTGTTGACACAAAAAGTATATAGGTGTATTATTTAGTCGGCTAACAAAGAAGACACATTATATGACCTGTCAAAACACCTATTCTGACAAAATAAGTTATCTTCTCATGAAGATCGCCCGCCTACACCGCACCAATGCGGGAAAGCTGCTGGGCAGGATCGACCTGCATCCTGGTCAGGAATTTATTCTGATGCAGCTCTGGAAAGAAGATGGCCTGATGCCCTCACAGCTGGCAGATCGTCTCGGTGTTCAACCACCAACGGTGACCAAGATGCTGCAACGGATGGAGGCAACTGGCCTGATCGAACGGCGTGCTTACGCGGAAGACAGCCGGGTATCTCATGTGTATTTGACCGAACAGGGCCGAGCAACTCGTGCCGATGTTGAGGCTGTGTGGGATCAGCTTGAGGAATGCATTATCGGAGATCTTAGTATTGAAGAACGTGTGATTTTACGTCGACTCTTGATGCAAATCAAAAGCAATCTATCAGCGTTTGAACCATGATAAAAATTTTTCGTTTAATATTAGCCGACTAACAAAATAAAAGATACATGAGGTATAGCATGGCTATCCATAATGCTCAAGAATACATTACCCAAAAGATACAACTCTGGACAGGTGTCACCGTCCATCCACATCGCTTTGGAGGAACCGAATATCGCCTCGGCAAGCGTGAGATTGGCCACATCCACGGCAATCATCTCGTCGATATTCCCTTCCCAACCAAAGTGCGCCACGAGCTTGTCGAAGCCGGTCTGGCTGAGCCCCACCACATCCTCAAAGAGAGTGGCTGGGTCAGCCTCTATCTGCGTAGCTCAGAAGACGTAGAGCGTGCAATCACGCTGCTCCAACGCTCATTTGAACTTGCACAACGCAAATGGGCAGAGCAAAAGTAACATACCACAGACGAGCGCTGACTTTGGCGCTCGCCTTCCTTTTTGACAACCCCGGAGAACGTTCATGCAGACATCACAGAAGACTCGACTCATAGATGCGCCCGTTGGCCCGACTCTCGTACGTCTTACATTGCCAATGATCATCGGCATCCTGGCAATGATTGCATTTAATCTCGTTGACACCTTTTTTGTTGCCCAACTTGGAACAGCCGAACTGGCGGCAATGAGCTTTACCTTTCCCGTGGTACTCGTCATCGGGAGCCTCGCCATGGGGCTCGGTGTAGGAACCTCGTCGGTCATCTCACGGGCCATTGGCACTGGCAACGATCAGCAGGTACGCCGACTAACCACCGACAGCTTGGTGCTTTCGGTACTCATCGTGTTGGTCTTTGCTATCATCGGATTTATCCTGATCGATCCGCTATTTCGATTGCTCGGTGCAACAGATGAGAACTTACCGCTCATTCGTGAGTATATGACGATCTGGTTTATCGGCATGCCGTTTATTGTCATCCCGATGGTTGGCAACAACGCCATTCGTGCCACCGGAGACACCCAAACACCTAGCTTCGTCATGCTCGTTGCCGTGGCAATCAACATTGTGCTTGATCCACTACTCATTTTTGGCATTGGCCCGTTCCCACGATTAGAACTAGCGGGTGCTGCGATTGCTACCGTTATTGCACGGGCTGTGACCTTTGGTGTCGCCATCTGGGTGCTGGCCAAGCGCGAGCAGATGATCACCTTTATCAAGCCGACTCTTGCAGAAGTCGTGCGGTCGTGGCGACAGATCCTCTACATTGGCTTGCCCAGCGCAGGCACCAATATGATTCTGCCACTTGCTATAGGCGTGGTGACCAGCATGGCTGCCCGGCATGGGGAGGCCTCGATCGCCGCACTGGGTGTCACCACACGTATCGACCCCTTCGCCATTGCGGTGATTATGGCACTCGCTTCTGTATTAAGTCCATTCATTGGGCAGAACTGGGGTGCCGGCAAACCAGAACGCGTCACATTGGCTTTAAAACTAAGTTATCGTTTTGCACTCATCTGGGGCATTGTGATGGCGCTCATCCTGGCCGTGGCCGCCCGACCAATAGCCACCCTGTTTAGCGACAATCCCGATGTTATTGATTTAGTCACACTGTATCTGCGGTTGGTGCCACTCGGATATGGTCTTCAGGGCATATTGCTGCTGTCAAACACGACTTTGAATGTGCTCAGGAAACCATTCCATGCATCGGCACTGTCGCTCATTCAGATGTTTGTGTTGTACATCCCATTGGCCACCCTTGCCTCGTATACACTCGGCATGCCAGGGATTTTTGCAGCCCTGCTCAATGCCAACATCATCGCTGGTGTGCTAGCCTATCTCTGGGTTCGCCGCACACTCAACATTGAGCAACGCCTACAAACCAGCCTGGTACAACAATACCGGCAAACCTAGTCATAGAGGGAGTTACCTGATTACCTCAATACACAGTATAATTGGATCGAATAATTTATCCTAATTTCAACCATCAATAATTGATTGGCGATGTTGCTTCCTCATCGGCACCTTTAATTGATGTGTTTGTCACACAACATTTTTGGTAGTGAGTGAACTATATGGATCAAATCTATAACATTCCTCTTTTTGATAACCTTCCAGAAGCAGAACTGGATTGGTTGTTTGCCAATAGCGTTGAACGAGAGTTGGAAACGGGCACCTTCTTTTTTCGTGAGCATGGATCAGCCGAAGAATTCTATATTGTGCTGGAAGGCGAATTACAAATAACCCGTATGCTCAATGGGCAAATGACCGTCATGGGCACGACACCACGCGGCATTATTGGTGGTGAACAATCGCTCCTCAACAATACGAACTCAATTGTGTCAGCACGTGCTATTGCACCCAGCCGTGTGATAGTACTCAATAAAGACCAATTTCGGGCCATGTTTGGTGCCTGTCCAATCCTCAGCGCACGCATTCTCCAAGTAGCTGGTCAGCGTGCTTTTAACTATATGGCAGTGGTCAAACAACAAGAGAAAATGTCGGCGCTCGGTCAGATCTCAGCCGGACTCGCGCATGAACTCAATAACCCGACGGCAGCGGTGCGCCGCGCCGTCACAACACTACGTAACGCGATTCCGGCACTTCAGGAGCAGACCATCTCGTTGCACGATCTGGGGCTTTCGCGTAACCAGATCAATGAGTTGCGCGTCTTTCAGAAAGAAATTGTTACGCGAGCGCTTTCCGCTGAACCGTTGGCACCGCTGGAACAAAGTGACCGTGAAGACATAATCGGCACGTGGCTTGACGGACAGGGGATCGCTGAAGCATGGGATATGGCCGCCGTATTTGTGACTGGTCACCTTACCCAGGAAGAACTGGAGCACTTAGTCCAACGCTTGTCGATACAGGAGGTTGGACCAGTGTTTGCATGGCTTCACAGCACATTAAACACCGTAAGTGCCCTTGATGAGATCGAGCAGTGCGGCCACCGCATCTCAAGTCTGGTCGATGCCGTACGTTCCTATACCTATATGGATCAGGCACCTGTTCAGGACGTAAACGTTCATCACGATCTCGATAATACGTTGAAGATTCTCCAACATAAACTTGGTCAGATTACCGTTCATCGCGAATACGATCCAGATCTGCCCCTTATTCAAGCACGCGGAGGCGAACTCAATCAGGTCTGGACCAATTTGATTGACAATGCTATCGATGTGCTCGACGGCACTGGAGATATTCATCTCGTCACAAGGAGTGAAAACGATTATGTCATGGTGGAGGTAGCTGACAATGGACCGGGGATTCCACAGGACGTAATGCCACGTCTTTTTGAGCCCTTCTTTACAACCAAAGATGTTGGCCGTGGCACAGGGTTAGGCCTCGATATAAGTTATCGTATTATCCAGCTACACGACGGCTCCATAGAAGTACAATCACAACCAGGGCAGACGCGTTTTATCATCCGCCTACCACGTTGTATGCAGGATGAAACTGAACATATAGAATGAAGGAGAACATGCTTTATACACTGGTCCCTGCCCAAGCCCAGGAAAGTACCTTGCCATTTCTCCCCGAAGTTGTCGCACTTTTCGGTGTAAGTGCTATCATTGCCTATCTTTGCTATCGCGTTGGGCTTGTACCCATCGTTGGCTTTCTGATCGCCGGTGTCATCATTGGCCCGAATTCACTTGGGTTGGTGCAGAACCGTGAACTCATCGATGCTACGGCTGAAATCGGTATCATCCTGCTCCTGTTCACAATTGGGATTGAGTTTAGCCTGGGAAAATTAGCCCAGATCAGAAACATCATCCTCATCGGTGG
>JBCDFA010000033.1:0-34508 GCA_039178835.1 Chloroflexota bacterium | reverse complement strand
GATCAGTGGTTCGTCAAGGAGCATTCCCCAGCGCAACTTCTTGACCTGTTTGAAGGCCTCTCGGTGGCGTTTGAGTGCACGATAGCGCATGATCTCTGTGCTGGTGCAGACAGTTGTTTCTGCATAGGCTTTGTTGCTGGTCGCTTCACGAATGATACGCCCCCAGGTCGATTGCGGGGGCTGAAAACGGGCCATTGCTGCATACGAGAATTTGCTGTCTTCCCATTCTGAAGGGGCGCCGCGGGCTCGTCGCTGGAAGGGTGGTCGTTTGAGACGCTGTGGGAAATGACACCAATCATTCTGAAGGGGGCAAGGAGTGTTGTGTACACATGGCGCAATCGTGTGTGCGCCTTGGTTGATCAATGCATCGCGTGCTGTACGCACGACAGCGAACGTATCAAAGGTGCCTGGCTCAACAATTAATAGGATACCCTTGGTCACCTGCCAGGCGTTGGTGATGACTGTTTGCCGCATGGTAGAGTCGAGTTCATTGAGCACATGTCCCAGCACCACCAGATCGTATGCGACAGACGGTACTGTATGGGTTATATCTGCCTGTTTCCAGTGTGTCTCGCGTATTGCCGGTATGGTGCTGCCACCTGCTAATTGTTGCCCAAGAGCGATAAAAGCTGGCTCGCGTTCCCATGCTGTCAGGGACTGTAATGTTGGCCATTGTGAGAGGGCCGCCCACAGTGCTGTGCCGGGACCGCTGCCCAGGTCAAGCATTGTTTGTGGATGCCATTCTGGTACTTGTGTTGCTGTGGCATGCATCGCTCCTACGAGTTGAGCATAGGTTGCTGGCAGAATAAGGGCAGCATACCCCAGCACCTGTGCATCACCGGTTGCCAACGGTTTTCGCCCAGCCAGACGTGATCCCCGATACCGTTCACTCAATGCTTGAGCTTCACGGATCCATTTTACGGTTGGAACGGTTGCCAGCGCTTGTTCAATACCTTGTTGGAGATCAGTCGGTAATGAAAGCATTGCGGGGAGGTTATCTGCGTCCATACGATCCTTCTACAAAAGATGATATGAGATCGTAGCATGGAACTGATTGGTGTGCAATCAAAGCAACTGTAGTAGGGCATCCTCGTTTCGTTACATTCAGACGACTTGACATCGTGATGGGACAAGGGTAAACTCTATATTTAGATGTTTGGCTAAATATCTATCTTAGTGATATATGTTCTATGGAGAAACTTTATGATACGACCAACTTTCTTTGCAGTCGTCATTTTTGTGGTTGGTTTACTTACGACCTTCGTCACTACTCCCTCAGCGCTTGCTGAACACTCGTCTGCACCAATTGCACAAGATGTGGTTGATGATGATGCATTAGTAGTGCAAGCCACAAGTTTTATCGAGCAACTTGCAAATGGTGAGTATGCAACAGCTACAGAACAATTCAACAGTGAGATGCTTGAGGCTGTGTCCTCTGAGCGACTGGAAGCTATCTGGAAAGATATTATCGCACGGCATGGATCTTACACAGGTATTGTTGAGACGCAAGTCGAGACAGATGAGCAGTATACGCGAGTTATTCTCACCTGCGCGTTTGAGCAAGATCAACTCAATCTTCGCTTGACATTTACGAATGAGCAACAGATTGCTGGTTTTTTTCAATCACCTGTACAGGCCGTTGATGCCATATCAAATAGCTATTTGATCGCTCTGGTAGTTGCTGCGATCTTTGCAATACTTTATCCAGTCGTATTAGCCTTTGTCGCACAGCGCCAGCTCCATGTTGGATGGCGTTTCTTTGCGTATGGTGCGCTTATTTTTATCGCGTTTCAGCTTGTGAGCCGTCTTCCTCTCGTGGTCGCTGCACAGGCTTTGATTGGACCACAGTTGCAGGAATCGACGGTGTTAGCGATTGGATGGCTGGCGATATTGGCACTCACCGCCGGATTATTCGAGGAGGTAGGGCGCTATGTTGGGTATCGCTGGTTGATGAAGCGTACGACGAAAACCTGGAATATCGCTGTCATGTATGGTATTGGTCACGGTGGGATTGAAGCAATTCTTCTGGTTGGTATTGGTAATCTTATCACAGCAGTTGGGTTGGCCAGCATACCTGCTACTGTTGGTGCACTACCAGCAGATCAACAGGAGCTATTGGCTCAACAACTCGCACCGATTTACGCCTCCCCAGATTGGGTGCCGCTCTTGGGGGCGTGGGAACGATTATGGGCCATAATCTTTCATGTGGCGTTGTCTGTAATGGTATTTCAGGTGTTCCGCCGTAACGACATACGCTGGCTCTGGTTGGCGATAGCCATCCATGCCTTGGCCAATTTTGTAGTGGTAGGTGTGGCGACATTCTTCCAATTGACTGGTTTGAGTCTCTATCTGGTTCCGCAAGCGCTTATGTTGGTGCTTGGTATTGCATCATTGTGGTTTATCTGGCGTTGTCGTGAGTCAGGGGAACAAAGTGATGATACGTCTGCCTCTCATGCGGGGAGTACATTGACTCAAGCGTAACGGGCAGTTGTACACCATTGAATAGCTTTAGAGAGATGAGTATTGTGATTTGAATACAGAGCGTAAATGATATCCTTTGTACAAAGTCAGTAGGCTTATGTTCATTGCCTTGGAACGTAATGTTACATTACTACTAACCTCATCTCTGTAAATATTATACGTATTTGCGATAATTGGGCGATAATAAGCGGCTTATGATATCTCGTTGACACTCTTCTCAAACCGTGCTACATTCTATGTACTCATATTGAAAGTGCTTTCATAAAAGCGTTCTTTTCGATGTGATGATTTGTAGTAAGGAGCAACACACCATGTCAGATGCAACGATCTACGATGTGGCGAAACAGGCGGGAGTCAGTATCTCAACTGTCTCGCGTGTGCTTAATTCTCCTGAGCAGGTCAATGCCAAAACCCGTGCACGCGTTTTGGTAGCTATCGATAAACTCCACTTTGTGCCCAAAGCTGAAGCGGTAGGGCGGGCGCGTAAACAGGTCGGACGCATTGGTGTTCTTGCTCCTTTTTTCACATACCCCTCTTTTGTCCAGCGCTTACGTGGCCTAGCTGAACGGCTTGCGACCTCTCCCTATGAATTGGTGATCTACAATGTCGACTCGATGGCACATCGTGACTCTTATTTTGCGAGTTTAACTATCACCAAGCGTCTTGATGGTCTTGTGGTTATGTCATTGCCTTTTGATCAGACAATTGCAGATAGACTTGAAACGCATCAGCTTCCTATTGTCTTGATTGAGCACAGTCATGAGTCTTTTTCGAGCATCGAGATTGATCATGGAGCAGGTGGGCGTCTCGCCGCACAACATCTCCTTGAACGAGGGCACCACCGTTGTGCTTTCATCGGTGATGCTTCTGTTCCGGACTATGCTATTCATACAAGTGCCCTGCGTCTGACTGGCTATCGAGCTGTTTTGGATGGTGCAGGCATAGCTCTGCCAGATCACTATATCGCGCTAGGTCCCCATGGTCTGGCAGAAGCACAACAGCTTGCGCATCAATTGTTTGATCTCCCAGAACCACCAACTGCTATCTTTGCCCCTAGTGATAATCAGGCAATGGGTGTGCTGAAAGCAGCGCGCGAAAGGGGTATCGCTGTTCCACACCAACTCGCTGTTATCGGTTTCGACGATCTTGAGATTGCCGATTATATTGGATTGACAACTGTGCGTCAGCCCCTCGAAGAGTCAGGACGGGTTGCGATTGAACTCTTGCTGGTTCGGTTGAACGATCAATCACGGCTGATACAACATGTCAAGTTACCGTTGACCGTGATCCAGCGCGAGACCACCTGAATTACATAGGGAACCATCATCTGTGATGACTGTTATCCTTGTGTTACTCTCATATAAATTTGGGCGTGAAAGGATAGGAAGACTATGACATTCGTACCCAATGGTCATTACTTGTGGGATTTCTGGTTTGCACCACGTACCTGTGGGGAGCCATATCATCTCTTTTATCTGCAAGCACCACGCAGTCTGCCTGATCCCGATATGCGCCATGCCGTTGCTACGGTGGGTCACGCTACTTCGACCGATCTGGTCCATTGGGAGGAACTACCAACGGCGCTGGGGCCTGGCCCAGCGGGGAGTTGGGATGATCGAGCCATCTGGACTGGCAGTACCATTGAGCGGGACGGTTTATATTATCTGTTTTATACTGGAACGAATTGTGATGAGCAAGGGTTGATTCAGCGTATTGGATTGGCCACATCCACTGATTTGCTCACGTGGAAACGGTACCCGATTAATCCACTTGTGGAAGCTGACACACGTTGGTATGAGAAACTTGACTCTGGCGATTGGATGGACGAAGCCTGTCGTGACCCCTATGTGGTCTTTGACTCTGATGAGAGTGTCTATTATATGTTTTTCTGTGCTCGCGTAAAATATGGTCCTCCTGATGGTCGTGGTGTGATCGGGTGTGCGCGTTCACACGATCTTTTCGATTGGGAAATGCTTTCTCCGGTGAGTGAGCCAGGTGAGTTTGGCTTTCTAGAAGTCCCGCAAGTTATGTCATTGAATGATCGGTTTTATATGCTGTTTTGTACCGACTTTGCACGACATGCTGCACAACGAATACAGCGGACAGGATCATCAGGTCAGTGGTTTGGAACACACTATCTGTGTGCTGAACGTCTAACCGGACCATATCGATTGCTAACTGATGCGGGATTAGTCGCAGATCAAGATGGCCTCTTCTATGCCGGTAAGATCATTGAAGGCCCTGATGGATCGCTTGTTTTTATGGCGTGGCGTGGTCTCGATGAGACGGGCAATTTTGTCGGTGGTCTGTCAAACCCTGCTCCAGTGACACAACTAGCGGATGGGCGTTTGTCGGTCGCAATCGAGCAGTTGTGGTATGCTATGTAAGATGAACCGCGTCATGCATGTGATTAACCGCAGTACCTATCAAAACGCCCCGATCATTCGTTATAATCTCTGTACGTATTCACACAAAGATGATTATATAAAATAGAGGTTATAGATATGATTTTGAGCCAACTGGAAGTGCTGGTTGCGATTGTCGACACTGGTAGCTTGACTGAAGCAGCCGAAGCTGTTGGTGTAACCCAGTCAGCGGTGAGTTATTCACTGTCCAAATTGGAAGCCGAACTCGGTGTGACGCTTCTGGAAAGAGGCCGCCAGGGGATTACCATAACGCGTATCGGTGACGATGTGGTGCAGCATGCACGCACCATTCTGAGCCAGGTAAACGTGATCCGGGAAAAAACGGCACGAGAACGGGGCATTGCTATGGGAAAAATACGCTTTGGTTGTGTCCCGCAGCTCCCAGCGCGGTTACTGACAGGCATCATTCGCAACTTTCAACATTATTATCCCAATTTACAGGTGGTCCTCTTCGAAGGTAGCAGTGCAGAAATTCTGGAATGGTTGGACAATCATACCATTGATGTTGGTACGGTTATCGATCCTACGTCCTATCCGCTTTCGGTGCTCCTTATGGAAAATGAGATACAGGTGGTGTTGCCGCAGGGCCATCCTCTTGCCAACCAAACCGGAGTTGACATCAATGATTTGCTAGGTGAACCACTGATAGGCTCCAAAAGAGAAATAGAGACATTCGCAACATTGCTCCATGTCACTAACACATCAATGCTTGATATTCGCTATCAGGTCAATGAAATCAGCACGATTTATACGATGATACGTGAAGGTATGGGCATTTCTATTTTACCGAGCATTCTAGTCAACGCGAATGTCGAGGGCATTGTCTTGCGTCCGATACATCCAAAGTTGATTAGGCAGGCATATCTTGCTGCTCATGTTGACTCACCAGCTATCAAGGCTTTTTTACGCCTCGCCAATAGTTGGACCAAAACGCATGGATTCCTCCCTGGTCCTGCATAAACGTCATTTAAGTATCATATAAACAATTTGATTTGTACCTATGGAACGATGATCGTATGCTGTATGCAGAATACATATAGTATAGAGGATCATCGCATGTTTACATATTTCTCCAGACAAATTCAGAAACGCATTCCCCAGACAATGGCGAATGTTTTCGCATACGTGGAAAATCAGGCCAAGGATCTGAATACAGCCCTATTTCCTGATGAGTGGTCCAAACCTCGCCAGCCGGTTGGTTCTGCCACCCCAGCAGAACGCCATCCCAACTGGGAGCGTGCGCCTGAAGGTTGGGTCTATCAGTCAGCCAGTCTCCTTCGACGGAACGTCCGTGCGGCCTGGAAAAGCTATCGTTATCTGAAAACGCCAACGTTGCCATCGCGTGAGGTTGTCTCAACTGAGCTCCTGACCGAAATCGAAGATATCGCTATTGCTATGGGTGCCACAGCCATTGGCTACGCCAAAGTGACCCCTGACATGATTTTTGAGGATATGGCAGTTCCACACGAGAATGCCATCGTCATTATCTCTGAAATGGATCATCAGGCGACTGATAAAGCACCCCATGCCGATGTTTTACTAGAGGTACAGCGCACCTATGCGACCACGACGGAAATCGCCAATACTCTCACCGAGCGATTGCGTCGTGAAGGCTACAGTGCCTATGCAGGTATTGCTATCGGTGGTGCACTTGACCATGTGCGTCTTGCAGAAAAGGCGAACCTGGGAGCCATTGGGTATCACGGTATGTTGATTGCACCGCAGAGTGGTGCGCGACTACGCATCAATGTACTGTATACCAACATCACCAATCTGCCCTTTGCTGAAGAGAATGACCATCAATGGGTGCTTGACTTCTGTGCGATGTGCAAGAAGTGTATTCGGGGTTGTCCGGCAAAGGCCATCAAATTCAATCCACCATCTGATGCAATAGGGCGTAAGGCAGTCATTGATAACCAAAAGTGTTCAGATTACATGGCAGCCAATTACACATGCTCTATCTGCATGTCTATCTGCCCTTTTAGCAGGGCCGGGTACGACAAAATTAAAGCTAGCTTCAAGGGCATCAAGTAGACAAAAGACGCAGTAGAAACATATATACCACCTGTATGATGAATCCGCTATCGCTTGATTCTCATTTGAAAATGGGAGCAACATCAGATGCTTAACCGTCTATTTCAAACTATCATTGGCGCTAATAAAGCCCATAGCAGTGGCGCATCACTAGATACCATGCTCAATCAGATGGACCGAAAATTAGAAAATGTGCCATCCATTGTGCGCCCCGCACTTACCGCCAAACCCCGTACACCGTTTGATACCAACCTACCCCGTGAAGCGATTTCGATGGCGAATTTGAGCACGCAGCAAATAGCAAAACTGCTCCCTATTATGGTGCCAATGCAGATCAATATGCGACGTAGCGCCAGATTTTACGATGGAACCTTTCAACCGACTCGCCAGTACGCCTCAGCCGAATTTGTGCAGCAATTGGAAAATGTCGCATATCGACTTGATGCTGCAGCTATACGCTATGTCAAAGTGCCAACGGATGCTATTTTTCAACACAAAGGCATTCCCTATCAGTATGCCATCATTTTCACTGTTGAGATGGCGAAAGAGCCGCTCGAAACTGCACCAAGTTTTGAGGCAATGAAGGAGGTCGTCAACGGGTACAAAAACCTGGCGGTAATCTCGAACAAACTCGCACATTTTTTGCGAAAACATGGGTATGGTGCGTACCCTGGCACGGCAGTAGGAGGTCTGAGTGATTATGCACATCTGGCTGAATCGGCAGGTTTGGGTTTGATTGGCTATCACGGCTTGTTGATTGCTCCAGAGAATGGCGCACGATTACGCATCAATACCATCTACACAAACATCGAGAACCTCCCTGTTCAGGTGGAAAATGAGCATCGCTGGGTGCGGGATTTCTGCGCGATGTGCAGGAAGTGTATCCGCAAGTGTCCGGTAAATGCCATCTATGATCAGCCGCAGCCTCGTGGGAATGGTGGGATGCAATGTATCGACCATGCCACATGTCGTGATTATTTTCAGTCTCACTATGGTTGTGCCATTTGTCTGGCGGTCTGCCCATTCAGTCAGATTGGCTATGAGAAAGTGCAGCAACGTTTTAAGGGTAATCCTGCTGCGCCGCAGTATCACATTCCGCAGGAGTCGGTCACTGTTTCGACGTGATCGACTCCTGTGTCATCCTGTGACGAATAGGTAGGTTGATGATGAAAAATGACATGAAGTTGCCGGTGCGCTTTCTCTTCGTAGGACAACTACAGCACATCATGTTTTTAGGGTGTCTCATTCCAGGAGCGATCTATTTGGCACTTCCATCTCTTGATGGTTCTTCCTGGCTGGGAATTACCGACTCTACCTGGTTCTACGCTATTACTCTGCTGGTCATCGTACACCAGATTCTGGGCTGGTTTGTGTTCCGCACCCAACTGGTTTTTTCTCTATTCTCAAGGCTGTTTGGCAATCGTGACCTGTTTGTATGGGGCAGTCTCTTCTTTCCCTTATTCATCCTTAGCCCTATCTTGATGATCGCACTCGGTCTTGCCGATTTTCGCTCACTCGGCTATCTCTACCCTCTTCAGATTCTACTTGGGCTGGTCCTGCTTATTCCGGTCGTTTACGTCGGATGGCCTATCGAAAGATATTTTGGTGTGACACGTGCTTTGGGGGGCGATCACTTCCGACAGCCATACCGTGAAATGTCGCTTGTCAAAGAAGGCGCTTTCAAATATAACTCAAACGCTATGTATACGTTTGCCTTCCTTCTTTTCTGGGAGATTGCACTATTAACAGGCTCAAGAGCGGCACTTGCGGCAGTTCTGTTTCAGCATGCGTATATCTGGGTTCATCTGTACTGTACTGAGGCACCAGATATGCAGGTTATTTATTGCAGTAATGAGGAAGAAGACAACATCTCATAACAATAGATAATCTGGATGTGAGACAAGGTGATGGGTTAGGCATTCTGACAAATTACATGGATCTGCCATAACTCCATGGTACAATATTATTCTGTATTAACGTATACAGAGGAATTGACATCTATGACTGGCGCGATCCAGATTATTCCTGTCCATGGTATTGGAGAAGTAGCCCCTGCTGATGATCTCCCTACCCTTATTCATATAGCGCTTAAAGAACAAGATGTACCGCTTATCGATGGTGATGTGGTGGTGGTCACCCAGAAGATTGTGTCCAAAGCCGAGGGACGCATCGTAGACCCTACCACAGTTGAGCCATCACACATGGCCCATATGGCTGCTGCACAGGGCCACAAAGATGCTCATCACTACGAAATTGTGTTGCGTGAAAGCCGTCGGGTAGTCAGGATGGATCGGAGTGTGTTGATTACCGAAACCCACCACGGCCTGATCTGTGCCAACGCGGGTGTCGATGAGTCAAATGTGGGTGATGAACGCATGGTGACTTTGCTGCCCCTCGATCCAGACCGCTCGGCCAACCGTCTGCGAGATGCCCTGTGTGACCGCAGCAGTGCCACAGTTGCGGTGATTATCTCGGACACCTTTGGACGGCCATGGCGCGAGGGGCAGGTTAATGTGGCAATTGGTGTCGCCGGTATTGACCCACTGGCCGATTACGCGGGTCAGCCAGATACGCATGGATACCTGATGCAAGCGAGTAACATTGCAGTGGCCGATGAACTCGCGTCTGCTGCCGAACTGGTGATGGGAAAAGTCGATGCAGTACCGGTCGCTATCATCCGTGGTTACCCGTACACGCCATCTGAGAGTTCTGCTCAGAAGTTGATTCGTTCACCCGAACGCGATCTATTCCGCTGAGAGTTATATATGGAACGCAAAGATTTCGATCTTACAGCGATTATCCAGGGGCGCCGTTCTGTGCGGCGTTACCAGGAGCGACCTGTGGAACACCAACTCATCATGGCGATTGTAGATGCGGCAGGTTGGGCGCCCTCCCCCCATGGACGACAGCCCTGGCGATTTGTGATCCTCACACGGGCTGAACCCAAACAACAGCTTGCTGACGCTATGGGCGCTGAGTGGCGTCGCCAACTTGCGTTCGATGGACAGGATGCTGAGATTATCGAACTGCGCCGTCGCAAATCGCACGAACGTATTACGCAGGCACCAGCTATCATCATTCCATGTTTGTATATGGAGGAAATGGACACCTACCCGGATGATGATCGCAACGAAGCCGAGACCATTATGGCGATCCAGAGTCTGGGATGTGCCGTCCAGAATATGCTGTTGATGGCCTACAGTCTGGGTCTCGATGGTGGGTGGATGTGTGCACCGCTCTTTTGTCCCCACATCGTCGTTGATACACTCAATCTTGATCCGAACTTGACTCCCCATGCCCTGATTACGCTTGGATATGCTGCTGCCGATCCGAAACGACGTGGGCGACGTTCACTGGATGATATGATTGTTCGTTTTGACTAAGCTTGTGTCTGTTGTAGTTGCTGTCTGGTGTTGTGGATTTCTGCCAGGAGACGTTGCCGACCACCCTGTTCTGCAAAAGCCTGTGCCATATCAAGCTGCTCATAGGCCTGGTCATGCGGGAGTAGCGGCGCAAACCATACACGGATTTGTGTAGCGAGATGGTGGATTTTGAGATTGTCTGCTTGTGCAAGTGCTGTTGAGAGATAATGTGTTGCACGGTCAGATTGGTTCTGGCGGAGTGCCACTAAACCAAGATTGGCGGTCAGACCGGCAACACGTTCAGGCATTGATAACCGTTCGGCGAGTTGTAATCCTATCGTGAATTGCTCTTCAGCAGTGTTGAGATCATTATCAACCAGAGCAATCTCGCCGAGCGTTGAGTAGAGATAGGTCTGGAGGCCCAGCAGGCCGTGCTCCTGAGCGTGTCGCATCCCGCTCTGTGCATAGTCAATGGCTGTGGCATCTCCAAGCAGCATAAGATGATAGGCCAGATTGTTGTAGACGAGGGTGCGCCAGTAGTTTGCCAGAGCATCAGTGGACTTTTCGGCTGCGGCAAGCGCTGCGCGATAGTAGGCAATGGCTGTCGTTAAATCTCCCCGCTGGGCGGCAACACTCCCCAACTCAAAGCGGATTTGTACCAGATGACTCACATTTGGTTGATGTTGTTGCTCGATGTGTGCTTCAGCCACCTTCAAATGTTCTGTCGCAGCTACTAAATCTGATCCCTCCAACGACAGTGCTGTGCCCCATAAGAATTCAATCGTTACTCTATGGTCAGGTATATCGGTGGTGTGTACCTGACTTATCAGGCGAATAATTTCAGCAAAGCGCGACTGTGGAATAAGTGAGCGTGCAAGGGCCAGACGTGCATTGTCGGCTTTGTCCTGATCCTGATGGGTTTCGGCAAAGGCTAGTGCAGATTGAAATATTTTTGATGCCTGAGCGGCCTCACCTGCGTGAAAATAGGCCTCACCAAGCTCCATGGCAATCGCAAACCATTGTTCCTGGTCGGCACCGTCCAACGCCTGTCGATAGAATGAGGTCGCCTCCTGCCAAGCTTTGAGCCGCATGGCCTGTTGAGCAGCCTGGAGGGCAAAGATGGTGGCACACTCTGATGCATTGGCCCGCGCAAAATGTGTAGCAATAAGCCCGGCAACGTCATCAATGCTGGATTGGTACAGTTCGATCATTGCATTGGCAATACGGCGGTGCATTTGTCGATAGCGCGGTTCTCCTAACTCCTGGCGTGCAACTTCGACAGTCAAGTTATGATCGAAGACATATTGCGCCTGCCCAAGGGGCCTAATCATTGATGCTACTCGCAGCTCATCAAGGGCATCAAGGGCCAGTGACTCATCAAGAGCAGATGCCTTTGCCACGACATCGAACTCGAAGTCGCGTCCTGCGGCTATGGCCACATCAAGCAGGACGCGTGCTGCATGCGAGAGGCGCGTCAAGCGCGATTGGATCAGAGCATAGATAGTCTGTGGCACAACGTGAGACTCAGATAGCGCTGCTAGATTGAGCGTTCCATCTGGGAGTAGGGCATGGTTCAGACGGGCATCACGAATAAGTTCACTCAGAATATACGGGTTTCCTTCAGACATTTGGATAAACCAATCAGCCAGTATTGCTGCAGCATCAGGACTTAGTGTATGAGCAAGTGTTGTCATCTCCTGCCCTGATAACCTATCAAGTGCAACACAAACGACATGGTGTTCACGCAACAAAGCTGATCGTAACGTCGCAAGAGGCTCTTGTGGAAGCACTGGTCGAGCGGTTGCAATGATATCGAGCGGTATGGTATGCATTTGTCGGATAATGTAGCCGAGCAATGCCAGTGTTGACGCATCGGCCCAGTGTAGGTCATCAAGAAAGAGCATGACAGGTCGTTGATGTGCTATCGCTGATAGAAACTGACAAACGCCCTCCCAGAGACGTGACTCCTCTGATTTGCCTGCACTGGCCGCAATGAATGGCTCGTGTACCATAGATGTTGTCCTAGAAATGGCCAATTCGGGCAGAAGGTAAGTGATTTCTTGCCACCATACCGGGGAGATATGTAAGGACTTTTGGAGTGATGGCCATTCTGGCTGGGTAAGCAGACTGCGAAGTGCCTCAATGATCGGTTGATACGGCAGGGTATGTTCCAGTTCACGTGCGGCGCCAATCAGTGGTAAGGCATCACTTGTATGGATAACCTCTGTCGCCAAACGTGTTTTGCCGATACCAGGTTCACCTTCGATCAGTATAAATTGATGAGCGTCTATGGCCGTGCGAATGGTCTGTTGTTCCCTTGAACGTCCTACGAACGGCACATCCAGAGTGAGCGTATCAGATGGTTTGTTTGGTTTCAAAAGTGCTATGTAACGACTCTTGTCTGTGGGGAGTGTCGGTGTGGCTGGCCGCTCAAAGGTATCGGTAACAATCGTATCGTAGAGGGTTTGTGTTTCATACATGGGTGGGACACCCATCGCTTCATCGAGCAATGCCCGGAGTGTTTCGTACTGCCGAATGGCGCTGGCCCGATTTCCCATGAGATAGTGCAACCGTATAATCTCACGTTGTACATGTTCCTGAAATGGGTCCATTGCGACAATCTGCTGCAATGTCTCCAGGGCTTTTGTTGGTTGCTGTTGCTCTTCGTACTGTGTCGCAAGGCGAATCAACCCATTGATAACCATTTGCTGATAGCGCGCTCGCTCACCGTTACTCCACTCTTCAAATGTGGGTGCATCTGGTAACATAAAGCTGTCCAGGAATTCACCTCGATAACGTGCCAAAGCACTTGAAAGTATATAGGTATCTGCTGTTGGCGCCGTCAGCCCGATCTCCAGAGCGTGCACGTCGACCATCGTGCGCGAATTCAGTGTGAGGATTGTATCTGTCGTGATTAACAAATTACCAAGGATCTTGCGAATCGCGTGAAGTGTTGTACGTAAGATCTGTTGTGCGGAAGTGCGTTCGTGGTCTGGCCAGAGCAATGTCATAACCTGCTCACGGGTTACTGGGGAGGTCTGGGCAGCAAGATAATACACTAACGCACGACTCTTGCGGCGAGGAATGGTTAACTCGTTGTGATCGAGCCAGATGCGTGGTGGTCCAAAAAGGTGAATTGAAAGTGTTGTGTCGTGTGATTCTGTAACTGATGTGTTAGATACCCTGGCCATAGACTCGCTGTATCTTAATGCGTATGGTGACACGTTTGGCGGTTGGTCGCCGCATAACCCACTCTTCGGCACGCGCCCGGCCAACATAACGCACCGCTAATCGATAGCGCAGATCAGAGTCGGCAGGCTCAATTGCTGCGGCCCCACTCACGGTAAGGTAGCGTCGCCCATCCTGCACGGTGAGAGTCATCGTCGGATTGCGGCGCAGGTTCTGAACTTTGATACTGTTGGCGCCAACGCTGAGACGCGCGTCATCGTCTTCGAGCATAAACCAGACCATGGTTTGTTGAATGCTTCCATCTTTGTTGAGTGTCCCGACAATTGCATACCGGACTTCTTCCAGAAATGCACGCTGTGGTTTCGTGAGTGACATGCGCTCCTCAAGCAGTATGAATCTACAATCTTGTACAGAATGATTATACCACTCAAATAGCCAAGGGCAGGTACAGATGGTGACGAACCTGCTTTCAGTCATTCGTCACACGAGCAATCCACCATCGTGATCTGTGATTTTTAGATTCTACTTGAAAAGTTGCAGGTTTTTTTTGAGATGTGCGTATAAGTGTTCAGTATATGTTCAGCAAAACAAATCTATAAGAGAAAAATTATGGAGAAGTATGAAGATAGACACACTCTATTCCCATCCTGTAAAAGCGAGTAAACCCTTCCAATATATGCTTGGGTTTATTGATTGGCGCTCTTTGTGTGCTTTTAGCTTTCCTTTTATGGTCTATCTATTAACACTGACGCCCACTATTTATAATCTGGATAGCGCCGAATTAACTGTTGCCGCAGCAACAGCTGGCCTGACCCGTTCAACCGGATACCCACTCTATCTTATGCTGGGCCATCTTTGGTCATATATACCAATTGGCGATATCGGATATCGCTTAAATCTCTTTTCAGCGTTCAATGGCGCTTTCACGATCATGCTTACCGAGCGTATTTTGCGCCACCTTGGGCTTGGGAGTTGGCCGACATTTGGGGCATTGGGTTTACTTGCCTGTGGTGTCTATTTCTGGTCTTTATCACTTATTGCTGAGGTCTATACACTTCATACTGTATTGATGGCATTGATGATTTTGTTGCTCCTTCGCTGGGCTGATCAGCCATCGGCACAAAAGCTTGCATTGGTTGGATTAGTGACCGGATTGAGCATGGGTCACCATGCCGCAACAGTGCTGCTCATACCTGGTGTTGTCTTCTATGTTTTAACGACTGCGCCTCGTATGGCTTTGCACTGGCGTTCGATGATCTTTGTGGCGGGAGCGTTTGCGATGGGTCTCGCAGTATACCTGTATTTGCCTTTACGATACACGGCAAATCCTCCTTTCAACTATGCTGGTTTGTATGACTCCTCAGGTGTGTTTGAGCCGATTAATCTTCACACAATCCAGGGACTATGGTGGCTTGTCTCAGGGCAGGCATTTGTCAGCCATATGCTGGTCTATAGTGAACTTAACCTGTGGCGTGAACTCACCCAGTTTGGGACCTATGTGTGGCAGTCTTTCTTCGCCGTTGGTGTGGGGCCAGCCCTGGTGGGCATAGTTGTTCTGGCACGACATAACTGGCGCCTCTGCACCATGCTTGGTTTGATGTTTACAGTGCATGCGGCGTTCTATCTAGGATATCGTGTCATTGATAAAGAGACGATGTTTCTCCCAACCTTTCTTATCTGGGCTATCTGGCTGGGAGTGGGGTATCAGTGGTTGTTGACCTGGATTCAGGAAGACCGACAGTCGCAAGGTGCTATGTTGGAAGTATGGTTTTTACGTGTTGGGATGGCTGCCGCAGTTGGCGTTGCGATAGTGTGGAACTGGCCACTTGTTGATCGCGCAGATGATTGGAGCGTGCGAGAACGAAGTGAGCAGATGCTAGAACAAGTTCAGCCTGACGCGTTGATCCTGGGGTGGTGGGGGGTTGCGCCACCGATTGAATATCTGCAACTTGTTGAAGGGTATCGGCCAGATGTTCAGATTATCAATCGCTTTCTTATCGGACAGGATGACATGAGTAGACTGATTGCCACTGAGGCATCACGTCGCCCTGTCTATATTGATACACTCATTATCGATCTTCCCGCATATTTAGAGGTCCGTAAACAAGGGACACTTTACCGTGTTCAACCAAAATCGAAGCCCGTTTCATCCGGTGTACGCCCAGAGTAATGTGATAGGTCGGCGCGATTATATCGTAGTTAAGCTGTCGTTATAGGTCTCTTTATTTTAGTAACAGGAGTTGTCTATATGTTTCGCATGAAACGCGCTATGGTAGCGGCTGCTATTGTACTAGCAGGATTGGCCCTTACTCCGTATGTCGCATTTCCATCAGAAGGATTGGATTGGGAACGATTTGAGCGGATATATTATGTAGGTTCTGAAACAGCTGAGTCTACCCCGTAAGTCTGGTGTGATACTCACGTAATGAGGAGGTAACTGGTGACAACGTTCGTCAATGTTGCTGCAACACAGTATAAACAATTGGTTGGTAGCCTTGCTGCTATCCAGCGTCAGCAGGCTTTCCTCCTCATTACGACCATTCTTGGGTTTCTCGTTTATCTACTAGTGGCCTGGGTCATACTGCCGCCATCGGCTGTGTGGTCACCAGACGAGGGTGCCAAGCTTCTCCAGACCATCAATGTGCGGTTTGAAGAGGGACGTTTTGCCTATGATATTGCCTCACACAACCGTACCTTTGATCCTGATCTGGTCTTTGCTCAGACTGGCCCAACCGACAGTCTGCTGACACTGCGTGATGGTTCACTGTACTTTCAACGGTTGCCGATCTTTCCATTGGCAACCCTCCCTTTCTTGCAAACTATGGGATCGTATGGGTTGTATATCTTGCCTGCGCTTGGTGGGGCGCTGACCAGTCTGTTGGCCATGTTGCTGGTACAGCCGGGTGAGCGACGCTGGGGCATGTGGGTGGTGATTGCCGTTGGAAGTCCTGTTTTCATTTACTCAACGATCTTTTGGGAACATACCATTGCAACCGGCTTTGGTCTAGCAGGTATGTGTGTGGCTTTACGTCGCCATCCCGCTACTACACTAGGTCTGCTTGGTAAATGGAGTGGTGTAGTTCTGTTGATCAGTGCAGGTATCTATCTGCGTCTGGAATTAGCGATCTTTGCGCTGGCGTTGTTCGCAGCATACTGGTTGCTTGTTCCACAGGAGCGTTGGTGGGTGGTTCTGGCTGGGGTGATGCTTGGTGCTTGTATGGTGGTGTATATGAGTCTCCATCGGCTGATGTTTGGTCAGCCGGTTGGCGATAACGCCCTGTATTTGTTCTATCCATTCTGGTATCTCCAGATAGCAGGATGGCGTGTCATACCTGAACTCCTGATCGGACCACCCGAAGATGGTGCTATCGACCCAGGCGTACTTGGTTGGGTCTGGTCTTTTGCTGCGATTATTGCGATTCTGTGTAGCTTGCTTGCTCAACGGATCGTGATCTTTCGATGGGTGCAGAACAGCATGCTCATCGTAACAGCGGTGATAGCCGCCGCCTTCCTGTTGAGCAGTGAGTCATATCGGGCGGCACACGGTCTTCTTTTTACGACGCCGTGGGTCGTTATTGCCTGGTGTCGATGCTACGAGGTGTGGCAGATTGGTGAGCGACAGACACGTGTGGTGATCTTAACAACACTCTTTGGTCTTACAGGATACGTTATCGGCCTGGTTGGTTTCCGCGCCAGTAGCCCTCATGGTGCGCTCGAATGGGGTGCTCGGTTTGCGATGGTGTTTTATCCGCTGCTCGCGTTGATCGCAGTGTGGGATATCGGGCGACTGCGTCGGCAAGTGGTCTTGCCTACGGTTATTGGCATACTTTTGATCTTGGGCATAGGGTTTCAGATACGAGGCCTGTCGGTTATTTATCACGACAAGCAGGTTAATGTGGCACTCTATCAAATGTTGCACGAGGCAGAGTCGCCATATATTTTAACTGATTTGTGGTGGTTGCACCTTAACAATGCCCCTCTTGCACCAGAACAGACAGTCTTTTTGGCCACAACACCAGAGCGACAGCGTGACTGGTTGGAACGTGCTACTGAACAGGAGGTACAGGTGTTTTCGTTGGTGACACTCAATCCATTTTTGCTCGAACAACTCACCGCTGTTTCGGACAATCAACAGATGCACGTTCTAGATGTGCATCAGATCGACAATCTTATCGTTGCAAGTATAGCTTTGGAAGAGGATTAAGAATGAGATGCCTGAATGGAGTAAGCGACAATGCAGATGGCAATACATAGTATATCAATCATCATTCCGAGTTGGAATTCACGCTTAATTGACAAGATTGTGGAAGCTATAAAGGCACAATTGCCTACAGATATAGAAGCTGAAATTCTTGTGATCGGCTCAGATATCCACGGCCTTGTAGTCGAAGACGGTCTGGTA
Source organism: Chloroflexota bacterium (assembly GCA_039178835.1). GTDB lineage: Bacteria > Chloroflexota > Chloroflexia > Chloroflexales > Roseiflexaceae > AL-N1. Next base: position 16,614 of record JBCDFA010000033.1, on the reverse strand, counting down.
CGTTTTATTGCTAATCCTGACTCAATCGGTGGCGCAAATGATCGTAATATCGGTATGCGTGAAGCACGGGGTGATGCGCTCCTGTTTACCGATCACGATTGTTTGCCAGCGCCTGACTGGATTGTCAGACATATACATTGTCAACGCCAGGGTATGCTTGTTGTTGGTGGTGCGGTCTCTTTTGACACACGATTCTATCTTCAGCTTGCTGACAATGTGTCGGCTTATTATGATCTGTTGCCCTTTACTGCGGCACTTCCACGATTATATTTATCCACTGCGAATATGAGTGTTCATCGCACGGTGATTACGCACGTTGGCGAGATGGATACCCAGTTTTGTCGCTCCGAGGATTTAGAATGGACAGCTCGGCTTCGTCATTTGGGATATACCCTCTATTTTGAGCCAACTGCTCTCGTGTTTCATGATCCACCGCGTTTCACATTTAGCTCAGTGTGGCGACATTGGACCAAGGATGCACCAGGGACACTGAGCGTACGCCTGCGTTACCAACAGCTATTACGCACGCCTGCCTTAGCGCACTATCGCTGGGTCTTTTTCTGGGGTGCACCTTTTGTTGCTGCCTGGGCAACGATTCGCACATTTTCTCATCCACAAACAGTTGCTTCCTATTGGTATACACTACCATTAGTTTACATAACAAAAATAGCATGGTGTTGGGGAGCCTTTAAGAGCTATCCAGATGCATCAAGAGGTGAGAGTTATGTCTGATACCCATGTCACAGCGGTGGTGGTAAATTGGAAACTGAAGGAAGCGACATTATATTGCCTTCGATCACTTGCCCAATCAAGTACACCCTGCCGTATCATAGTTGTAGATAATCATTCGGATGATGGGTCGGTCGAATATTTGATGCAGCATTTTCCACAGGCAGAACTAATTGTTATGCCATCAAATGTTGGTTTTGCCGGAGCCTGCAATCGCGCCATTACACAGGCCCTTGAAGATCCTGGTTGTGAGTATGTATTTTTACTCAACAATGATGCGATTATCCATCCCCAGGCAATTACCGAAATGCTAGAGGCCGCACAAACAGATCCAACTGTTGGTATTCTCGGGTCAAAAGTCTACTACGATGATAGCACCAACACGATCTGGTATGCGGGTGCGCGGCGGCGTTGGGGTGTTTTAGCAGCAGTTGACACCGGACGTGGCCAGATAGATCAGGGGCAATTTGATACGGTTCGCCCTGTTGATTATGTCTTTGGTGCGGCGATGTTGATCCATCGGCGGGTCTTCGAGAAGGTTGGACTCTTCGATAATCGCTTTTTTATGTATCTGGAAGACATGGATCTTTGCCTACGTGCACAAGATGCCGGTTTTTCGTTGCTGTTTGTACCACAGTCGCGGGTGTGGCATCAGGGCTCAGCCAGTACATCACGTAACAGTGCGCTCCGCAACTATTATGTGGTAAAAAGCACCGCGTACTTTCTCAAAAAGCATACAACACCGATCTTCCTTGCACCCGTCTTTATGTTCTGGATTTTAGTCTCTTTACGTGCGATTGTGGTTGATATTGCTCGTGGGAACCTAGGAGTGATACCTTCGTACTGGACCGGATTTGTTGATGGAGTCTCAAAGGTGTCGTATGAATGATTGGTCGTGTCCGCTCTGTGATTCTGTGGAGAAACGGTACCTCTTCACCACCTATGATGCGATGCATGCCGTTGATCGGCCTTTTGCGGTGGTATGCTGTGAACAGTGCCATCTCTATTCGTTGTGTCCAAGGCCCCAGGAGGATGAGTTGTTGTCGTTGTATCCAGAAGATTATGAGCCCTTCTGGGAACCAATTGAGACTGATCCCCATCCGATACGGCGCTGGTTTCGCAAACGACATTTCAACTATCGGCGTCGAATCGTCTATCAAGCCCAGCCTGCTGGCGGTACGCTATTAGACATTGGTTGTGCCACAGGTGGCTTTGTGAAGGAAACCTGTCGTAACCCGAATTGGCAGGGGGCAGGAGTCGATATTAATACACGTGCACTCCAGATTGCTCGTCAACAGGGCGTAGCAGCCTTGTGTAATGATACAAATCTGCTTGGATTTCCCTCTGAGTCTTTTGATGTCGTGACTCTCTGGGAAGTTATCGAGCATCTTCCTGACCCACGCCAGACCCTTATTGAGATTCATCGCGTGCTCAAACCTGGTGGGCGGTTGATCCTGAGTACACCAAATGGGGCCAGTTGGCCAGCGCATCTATTGCATAAGTATTGGTGTAGCTGGGAAGTCCCCCGCCATCTCCAGGTTTTTACGCCCACCACACTGGCGCATTTGTTTCAGGAAACCGGTTTTGGTTCTACACGTCGTGTAGTAGTGCCGATGGAGCGTTTTGTACTGATGGAAAGTGCACGACGATGGATCAATGAGCGATGGAATGGGTGGCGACACCGGATAGGCTATGCGATTGTGAGCATGGGTGGTTTGGCAGCGTGGCCATTATTGCATCTGGCTGATTATATGCCAAGCGCATCATCACTCGTGATTGAAGCCCATCGTATAGAGAATGTATAGGAATGTGGTGTATGTATGTTTGATGTAAAAAAAGCCACCTCGCTCAAACAAGTGCAGACAGCCTACGACCATTTGTATCGGCAATCCTGGTTGCCGCCCAATGATGCATTATTTGATTGGCTGATCCAAAAGATGGGGGTTGACTCAGGGTCGAATATGCTCGATGTTGCCTGCGGAGACGCGAAATTTGGTCAATGTGCCCATCGTTATGGTCTTAGGTACCACGGCATTGATATATCGTATGAGGCCGCCAGCCAGGTATCGGATCGTTCTGTGCTGGTAGGGGATAGTGCCGCGTTACCGTTTCCTGATGACTATTTTCGTTACGTAGCGTGCATTGGCAGTCTCGAACATGTGCTTGACATTGAGCAGGGTGTATGTGAAATGGCGCGTGTCCTCAAGCCTGGTGGAAAAGCGTGTATTCTGGTGCCAAATGCCTTTAGCATAACGTGGAATATGCTGCACGTCTGGCGTACTGGTGACATTTTTGACGAAGACGACCAACCTGTGCAGCGATTCGGTGCCCGTGGTGCCTGGGAGACCCTCCTCACCAGCAACGGGTTGAATGTAGTGCAGGTTTATGGATACGAGCGTTGTTGGCCACAGACACGTGCGGAGTGGTATCTTTACATCGATGAACCAAAAGAAATGGTGTTAGGCTTGGCCGCTCCCATGATTCCCGTTAATCTGGCACGGTGTTTTGTTTTTATATGCACGAAAAGAGTTGCCGGGCAGCGGCAATAAGTGCCGTGTTATTCTGAGCCGGTGTGCCGTCAGGGAGCATAAGCATGTCTTCTAGCCCAACACGTGTACTGTATCTACGATTGATAGCTTCACGGACCAAATCCCATGCAGTGGTATCAAGGCCATGGAGTAGTCGAGGGATCTGGTTCTCTGCTCGATCAAGGAGCGCTTCTATCGATTGAATATTCATCAGCGCGGCTTCAAGCATAGCATCCTGTGGTTCGATAAGGATACGCAGGCAGGCATTAGCAACATGACTACTGAGCAACTTCTCTGCTGCTGTAGCTTGCCAGATACCGGCTTCTATCCTAATACCTTTGTGTATAAGCAACTCCATCAGGTCAAGTGCGCCCTCTTCGTGGAGGTTGACTGATACATAATCAGGCATTATGGTCCATTGTGAGATAAGTTGATAGCGTTCAGCGACATCAGGCACAATCGCCGCACTCGTACTGATCTCAATGGGGATCGCGGGACAGGCTGTCCGTACCAGTGTCAGAGTCTGAGCGACATCGGCGGGTGCCAAACTCTCCGTGCCATCTGGGCGCCGCACATGCAGATGGATTTCCATTGCACCGACAGCAATGACTTGCTTGGCGTCATCGGCGATCTGTTGTGGTGTGACGGACAGGGCAGCATGTTCTGATGCGTTGCGGCTTCAGTTGATAGCGGCCTGTAAGATCATCACTGGAACCTCGGTATTTTATGTGCCAATGTAAGGAGATAGGATAGAGTATAGTATGGCTTTAACTTCACAAACATCAAGTGCAAAAATCACTGGCGTTCAAAACCACCCAGACTTAGTGTATGCAATACAAATTGTGCTGCATTTGTGGCGGCTACTTGTTGATTTTCTTCTTTTTGCACGTTTTTCTTGCCATCGGCCCAATCACAGATTGCTTTGACCAGAATCCAATCAGTTTTATTCCAGCTTGCTGACGTGTATAAGCCTGTACCTTCCATTTCTCCCCCCAAAGCTTCTGTTTCGAGTTGTGAAAGTTGATTACGAAACTCAATATTGTCTACTAGTTTTTCACCAGAAAGGATTGGTCCAAAGTGAACTTTTGCACCGTTCCAGTCTATGGTACTGTCTCGAAATCTGTCTAGCAATCTTAGAGAACTTGAAACTCGATCTCCTCGTGAAGTTATTGAACTGGTTCCATCAGCGCCGGTGCTTACACGTTGAGATTCGTATACAAAAAGCTGTTTTGATACTAGTATATCGCCTATTTTTTGTTTTTTAGGACTTATTCCAAATGCTATTCCTACCATGATAGTAGAATGAGGTGACAACGTTTGAATACTTTCTTGGATAGTCAACGTAGATGCACCAGGGCCGCTGGAACCCATCTCGGTTTGAACCAAGAAAGTATGTGCCCCTCCGATAGTCCCCAAATCGTAGTATGTTTTTTGTCTTATGTAACGTCGTGATTTCTCATGTCCTGTAGCCTGTTTCACTTCTGAGAATATTGCTTGTGTTTCGATTTCAGTTGCTGTTACCAACAATACATCTACACCAGAAGTCGCTCTATTCGATAGAGATGCCTCTTCTTGATTGATAGGTGTTAATGCTTTTAATATTTTTCGGGCCGTAGTGTTATTTTCCTCAAGGAATACAAGTGTCTCACGGATCTTTGAGATATGTTTCTGGGGATTAGCTTGAATGAGTTTCTTGGTACGTGTCGATATCTGCCCAAATACAAGATCTCGCAAACGACGATATCGATTTCGCGTTTTTAGGTCTTCTGGGTGTACACCTGAGAGAAATAAAACTAGTGTGTTGACAATATCTTCGCTAATATCTACTTTCATATCTTACCTAAAGAATATATAATATGGCTAATATAAATACCAGAACAATAGACAAAAAAATAAATACAAGTTTACGCTTTCTCATCCATCCTAACGCAATACGCATGTCTCCAGAATAGATGGGTATTGGTCTGAAGTCTAGAACTCTATCCCATTTGTCTAACAGTAACCTTATGGATTTTGGATCGATGTTGTAGTAATAGTTTACTTTTAATAATATTCTTCGAATAGAAATTCTGTAATTTGTAAGCATTATCGTAGATAACCAACACATTAATCTATCAAGGCATTTATTTATACTGCTTACGATATCTTGTGATATAGTTGTTTTCGTTGAGTGATCATACTGTATATATTTATAGTACTCATCTCTCTCTTGGTTACGCCTTCTAAGCTCTTTGATACAGAAAATCCGTTCTTTTTCTTCGAATTGGTCAATGATAATCAGTGATGTGCGAATTGCAATTAGTTGAAGTTGCTTGGGATAGTCTTTCACGTTCACAAGCCATGTGTAAAGTCTTCTTTCAATTGGTAAGGATGGACGTTGGTGATCTATGTCTAGCCATACTTCATATGCCTGTTTATTATGTATATAAATAGCATCACCGCCTTTTAAATCCTTCCTTTCTTTAATGTATTGATTAAAGAAAATCTGTGAGATTTCTTCAATTTCATTTTCTTCTATACTGTACAATACATTGCAGAAAAACTTTTCCATACTGGGAAAATGTCCCTCATCTTGGTTGTGATTTCGTATAACTTCTTCTAAAAAGGCCTCTCTTACTAGTGGTGTGTTTTTGTGGCTAAAAATTGTTTGTAGTTGTTTTCTGATTTCTAAACCTTTACTATTCGTAGTGGTTTCAATATACCACAGCTTAATCAGGGTTCTGGTTATAACAGCAAATACCTCTTCATTAGAAGAAGAAATATTTGAGTTTGGTATGTTTGTATGCTTCTTAAGCATTTTATCAAAATTGTACAAAATACTTATATCTTTTTTCTTGTAGACTCTTACAAAACTATCGCTCAGAGCCTGATGGAAAACAGTATTTAGTAGCATTTGTTCTATTATTTCGCTCATTTGTTCCAGATGTGTCGAAATCAACATGGGTATAGTATAAGTATTTATTGCTATGATAATTCTCTCTGAAGGGTCTTCTATCATATTATTGAGGATTGTAATAATTTCTATGGGTATATTGTTGGATGGCAAAAATTTGGCAACATAACTTACTGCTAAAATAATTGCTGAGTCCACACATTGCTGAGTGTCATATTTACCCTTTTCATACTGTTGTTCTAGAGCTTTTTCGAGAAAAACTAAAGATCGCTTGTCACTCTGCCAGTTCCATAAAATAGAGAAAAACTGTTCTTCCTTACCACACCTATATAAATTTGCTAAGATTCGGGCTGCTACAACCTGAACCTGATAAACATTATCAGCAACTAACCACAATAGAGCATCCTGTATGAGATCTAGCGAGATAGCACCAATGTCACTTACTGTCGCGGTAATGACATTGCGTAGTTGCTCTCTTTGTCTCTCGTCACCATATAAGTCTTGTAAACTGGCACCTTGTTTCATTGAGTCTTTGACTGTTTGTACGAGCCATGGCAAAGCTCTGCTAATGTGTACCCTATATTCATTCCATCCTAATTTAATAATCGCTTGTCGTTGATTGGGTAAGATTCCTTGAAGTTTTGTATGTCTTGTATTTGTACTGGAGTGAGTGATAGGAAAGAATCTGAAGACTTCTTTGAGATCGAGATAATCGAAGATTCCCAAAGTTCCGCTCTGTTGCCAAATCGTTGAAGTTAATATTTGTAATGCTGAGAAGACTTGCTCTTCAGCTAGACCATCGAAAAAACTTACACCTAACGCTAAAAGTTGTTCCTTTCTTGATAGATTAAAGAACCATTTCTTGATAATCTCACTTCTGCACTGTTGTGATGACAGTATAAGATCTTGAATTTCTTTTTCAGTAATATTAGTGAGTGAACAGATATTTCGGACAAAAATAGAAATATTAGTATCAGTTCTGAGTTTCTTGGCTATATCACGAAGCGTAAGTGATGATTTCGGTTCAGAAAAGAGTTTTTGATCAGGTTCGATAATTTCACGCAGATTTTTTGGGAGAGATTTCTGATGCTGTATTAACTGTTCAGTTAAATATTCTGCCAAGAATTCAGGACTATACAATAGTGCCTCGGGCAAATCAAACCAGAATTGATTGTCATTGGTATCCAAATGCCATGTTTCTCTGGGAATGTTGGTGCTACAGATTGTAAAACTCTGTGCTGCCGATAGGTTTTTTTGTAAATTAGCAAGATTCCATTCGAGATATTGTGGCGATACAGATGGAACAATGATAATTACTGAGTTCATGTGCGCCAGCTCAGTCACTAGCTCAAATTTTGTGAGATCTCGTTGATTGTCGCATTCTAGGAAGCGAAAATTCTGCTCAGATTCTTCTCTCCTCTGTAGTATCTCTCTAAGTTCCCAGGCAATGTATGGTAATAGGTGATCTGCTTGGATATCTGGTTGGCTGGCAATAATCAATAGTTTTTGCTTAAGTGCCCGATTTGCGAGTTCAGTTACTATTTGAGGGTTTAAAAATCGATCTAATTCGATATGATCAAGATTGCGTGGAATAAAATACTCGCGAATATATGATCCAGAGTCAGCGCTACTTGCAACAAATGTGTTATCTCTTGTAACGTCATACGGTTTTTTTTGATCTACCACCATCACATCTCCCTTTTTGATCAACAAGGCATATTTCAGATATATCATATTCCGATCAAAGTACCCAGTCGATTTATCTGACTCTACAGTGAATTTGTTTGCCAACTAGAATGGAGGAAAAATGTGAAAGGTAGCAGTCGATAGAGCACATACATCTGTTCAGTCCGCCCATTGCAATGAGATTATCTTAAACCATGATTTTGCCCCTAATGTATTGTGTTGTTGTTAGGATGATATAGTTTAAAGAAGCTACTACTATATGTAAATAAGAACGATATTGAGCCAGAAATTAGAGGAGGTTAGTGAAGTTTTTTACAGGGGTAATTGGAAAGATATAACTCTAGCCCAATGAAGTGTAAGAATATCACACTAAAGAGACTACCTAATAATAGGTTAGCAAGGCAAGTTCAAAAAGCTATTCCCTAATCATCAAAACCATTGCTGTGATGGTATGTTGAAAAACTATCTTTTCGACTCAGGGTTTGCAGCAGCAGATAGCCACTCACAAGGACCACACTTCCAAATGCAATTGCAGGTACAGACCAACACCATCCACCAGTGGTATAGACCGTTTGTGTGACTGGATCGTAGCACCTGCCCTGATCATTGAAGCAACCAAACCATCTGAGAAAGCGTTCATAGAAGGCATAGACAAAGCATAAGGACAGAAAAGATGAGAGTATAAAGGTTGTGCTCAGGGCGAGTAGCCTTACATTTGGATTGTCCATAGCATATCAATTCAATGTCCAGCCCATTCACGCCGCAGAATGCCGTAACAAACGATATCTTCCAACTGCTCACCTTTACAAATGTGCTCTCGTAGTGTGCCCTCATACGTCATACCGATCTTTTGCATGACCCGACCTGAAGCCGGATTGCGTGTAAGGTGATGTGCGTTGATACGGTGCAACTGCAATTCGTTAAAGCCATACCCAAGAAGTGTTCGCGCAGCTTCCGTTGTGTATCCCTGATTCCAGTAGGACACCCCTAACCAGTAACCCATCTCGGCACGGTGATGCTGCTTTGTGATCCCCAGACTGATCGCACCACAAAGCTCGTTCGTCTCACGCAGCACAATGGCGAAGATAACACCAGTGGTGTTGGCAAATGCTTGTTGATGTGTACCAATCCATTGTGCTGCGGCACCATCAGGATAGGGATGTGGGATATTCAGAGTCGTGTCGGCCACGGCGCGACTGCCTGCCAACCGTTGGACTATCGGGGCATCTGTTAATGTAAAGGAACGTAGTAGTAGTCTTTCAGTGTTGAGTGTTGGTTGTTGCATATGTTATACCGCTCCTGCCGTATGTGATTCTAAGAGATTGTAGACAGCACAATGTCATATAACAACAGTCATTAGTATGATTGGCAATGCCTTATAGGGTTATGCGGTATTTCGATTCTCCCAGAGCCACAGCCCAAAGAGCACTGCAAATACCAGATCGCCGCTTGCTCCCAGTGGAGCCATCCACGGCACATAGCCACCAAGCCAACACACCACGAAGATGCCGAAGAATGATGCTTTGCCTAGCGCTGCTATGGCTAAAAATGTACGGTCTCTATGGCCTGTATATGCCAGCCAGAAATAGCCTATTCCAAAGAGCACGACAGTCATGATGGTTACTGCCTGGTAGAGTGGATGTGTAGGTGTCGGTACACCTACTATGGGATAGAATACCTCAGGTAGTGCTAACCCAATGGCCCCTAAAGCGTTGTAGAGTGTACTTGCATACAGACTCCAGGTGAGCCAGCGATCATATTTGAAACGCATGTGAAACCTCCGTGTTTGGTTGCAGTCGATACAATTGCTGCGACTTTCTGTCGTCATGAAAGAGCTATGTGTTGAGATTGCCACTCCTTTAGTTGTGATATCTTCACCTGATCAGTGGCTTATCTGTGAAATAATTCGCATACAATGATAACCATGGAATCGGCACACATGTATTTGACACGCCAATACGACTACGTTATAACAAATGTATTGTGTTTCTCTGACCATCAAGAAGTGTTCTTGTGTACAATATGTTTCGTGATCTTACATTGAAGGATAGAGCTATCTAGCTCTCAGGTGAGGAATATACCATGCGATTGCGCTCATCACGACTGCTCTTTTTCTCAATTATGATAGTGCCAATTCTTCTTATAGGGTTTGGTGGCTTTTGGTGGTGGAATGAGCAACGTACTGAAGCACGACAGCTCGTCTACACTATTCCTGCAGGAACCATGGATCGTGTCCTAGCTGGAGAAGAGGTTTCGGTGCTTCCAGGTACCATCAACTTGACTGTTGGCTATCAAGATATTTTGGTTATTCAGAATGATGACACGCAACCGATTGATATTGGGACGTTTCGGCTGGCTCCTGGACAGCAGTACCGTCAACAGTTTTTTAATCCGGGCACCTTCGAACTTGTGTGTTCAGTTCATGCCGATCAGGAGCTTCGTGTTGAAGTTCAATAAGTGTAGAATACAGGTATATGCGTCTCAGTAGAAAACTGATTGTTACCGTTGTTATCATTGGACTGTGTGTTTCTGTGGGTAGCGTTCTGGCATTACATACATTCTTCCCTTCGACAACCGAGCTACAACAAACGATTGATGATGTATCGATCACGTTAGCTATTCCAAACAACCCTGGAATTTATGAGAGCCACCAGTTTCGTGTGAGACTAACCGATGCAACTGGACAACCGATGAACGACGCACACGTATATCTTGATCTTGATATGCCCGCTATGCCTATGGGTATCAACCAACCTATTGCTGACGCTCGTTCTAATGGGGTCTACGAGACGAGTACCGTCTACACCATGGATGGTCTGTGGTCGATTACGGTCATTGCAACGGTTGAAGATCAAGAGTATCGAGCGGTCTTCTTTACCGAAGTACCCGAGTAGAACCATCAAATGAACAGATAATGTATGGTATACTAAACCGCACATTATCTGTGAAGAAGTTCACACATAAGCAATTCTAGTCTCGCTAGATGTGGAATGAAACGTATCATCAGACAGCATAGTATGAAATTACTCAGACATGCACCGGCTTTGCTGGTTGTGTTGACTCTGGCTATTCTCAATCCACTGGCCTGTCTCATTCATTGTGCTGTCGTTGGTCATGCCAGAGCTATAGCACGTGACACAAGTTATTCACATCGATTTTTCTGTGATTTGTCACATGTTGAGTACACAGAAAGTGGCGAAACGCCACGATCACCGGTACCCATACCACGTGCGTTTTATGAGTTTATTCCGGTTGCCATTGTCTTATTGTTACTGCAAAGCGGCCGCATTGTGACGTTGTTGCCATCGCGGCGCCCTACTTTTTCGCAGATGTTCTTTACTCCGCCTACTCCTCCGCCCCGTTTCATATAAATCTTTACTGCGACGTGTTCTTGCCTTGTTGAGCCGCAATCGTACTTGATCGTTTGTATCCCGTATCTATTAGACACACATTGTTTGCCAATAGGCCAATGATGATGATGTGTGTCGTAAATAAAGATGTACGTCTATACCCCATTAGGAGGCGAATGATGTTTTCTTTTGCATCACGCAGGTCGGTCACCCTTATTGTGAGTATTGGTGCCCTTGTTGCCATTATGCTCAGTAGTTGTGGTAGCTATGATTTTCGAGGTGGAACAACCGATACACTTATTGAAGCACCTGATTTTACATTAACTGATACAAATGGCGATCCGTTTCGCCTCAGTGATCATCGTGGCAAGGTAGTGATGATGTTCTTTGGCTTTACCAACTGCCCGGATATCTGCCCAACATCACTTGGTGAAATGGCCGCTGTCAATCGTCAGCTAGGTGACAAGGCAGATGATGTCGAGATGGTTTTTGTCACCGTTGATCCCGAACGTGATACACCGGAGCGACTTCAGGCTTATATCGATCAATTTGATGAGTCGATTATCGGGCTGCATGGGACCCCTGAAGAACTGGAGACTGTGTTCAAGAGCTATGGGGTGAAAGCAATACGGCACGATCTGCCTGATTCTGCTGTGGGATATGTGATGGATCATACAGCTTCCATCTATACAGTTGATCGTGATGGTATGTGGCGTGTAATGTTTCCATATGGTATGCCCGTTGAGGATATAACCAGTGATGTTGAATATCTTATAGGAGGATGGTTTTAATCATGGACTTTCGTAAATTATGTGTGATGTTGATTGTGATGCTGTTTGTTGCTGCGTGTGGTACTCCGGCTACAACAACCGACGGTGAAGCTGATGCAGATACCGCAGCCGAAGGTGAAACAGGTGCAGATACTACATCGGCAGAAGTGACTGCTGGCTCAATTACTGTTTCAGATATGTGGGCGCGCCCCTCACTCGCAATGATGGGCGAGATGGACCATGGTGGCGAAGGCGAGATGGACCACGGTGGCGAAGGTGAGATGGACCACGGTGGCGAAGGTGAGATGGACCACGGTGGCGAAGGCGAGATGGACCACGGTGGCGAAGGCGAGATGGACCACGGTGGCGAAGGTGAGATGGACCACGCTGAGGGTATGAGCCATGGTGGCAATAATGGTGCCGCTTACATGATCATTAACAACAGTGGTGAAGAAGTGGATCGTCTGGTGAGTGCATCAAGTGATGTCGCTGAAACTATCGAATTGCACACAGTTGAGGAAGGCGATGGTGGTGTCATGGCCATGCGCCAGGTAGAAAACATAGAAGTTCCTGCCGGTGGGGAAACAACACTCGAACCAGGGGGCTTTCATGTGATGTTAATTGGTCTTACACAAGACCTTACCGCAGGTGATACATTCAATGTCACACTTGAATTCGAGACCGCCGGTACGATGGATGTAGAAGTCGAAGTGCGTGAGATGTAGCTGCTTACCTGGATTGAGTACATCACAGTCAGATTACGATGTACTCAATCCACATCTTTAGGAGGAGGCGCTTTATGCGTATCCAGCATTCCATTCTGCTTGCCTTTCTTCTGTTCCTTGTAGCCTGTAGCAGAAACACAGGTGGTCAGGATCTCACAGACGTAAATATCGATCTGTCAATCAATCCTAACCCGCCTTCAATGGGTGCTTCGGTTATAACGGTGACGTTAGAGGATTTGAGCAACGCCCCTATTGAAGGTGCCACTGTTGAACTGGAAGGGAACATGAATCACGCCGGGATGGCGCCGGTCTTCTCTGAAGCCAACGAGACAGCCCCCGGACGTTATGAAGCAGATTTGGATTTTACAATGGGCGGTGACTGGTTTATGATTGTGCGTGCACAGCTTTCCGATGGTCGTACTCTCGAACGTCAGATTGATATCGGGAATGTACATTCATCCTAGTTAGGCGACTATGTCTGGCTCATCTTCATCCAAAGAATCACTCGTTATTCCACTCCAATCTGTGACACCACCCCGTAGAGGCTCTGGTTTCGATGTGCTTGATCTGCCGATTCTCGGTCGTTTCCTCCGCTGGCGTCGGGCGCGCATTTCGCTGCAAATACCATTATTCATTGTTGCCGCGATCATGATCTGGGATGGCCTAACTGGTTCGCAGTTAGCACCTAAAAACCTTGCTACTACCATCACATGGGTACACTATCGAGGATTATTGATTCTTGGGCTGCTAGTAGCGGGCAATTTGTTCTGCATGGCGTGTCCATTCATGTTACCCCGCAATCTAGCTCGTCGCTTTTTTCAGCCAACGCGTATGTTGCCACGCTATTTGCGGAACAAGTGGGCCGCCATTGTCATTCTTGGTCTCTTTTTCTTTCTGTATGAGCTGTTTGACCTGTGGGCGACACCGTGGTGGACAGCCTGGGTGATTGTAATCTATTTTGCCGCTGCCCTACTCATTGATAGTTTGTTCAAAGGTGCTCCATTTTGTAAATATATATGCCCACTTGGTCAATTCAATTTTGCCAGTTCGCTGGTGTCGCCACTTGAAGTGAACATACGTGATCCACAAGTCTGTCGTTCTTGTCGCACAAAAGATTGTATCAAGGGCAATGAGCAGGTGAATGGGTGTGAACTGTGGCTTTTCCAGGAACGCAAAGTTGGCAATATGGACTGCACCTTCTGCCTCGATTGCATCCACGCCTGCCCATATGACAACGTTGGTATTAGTGCACGTATCCCCGGCAGCGAACTCCTGACCAATTCGTTTCGCTCAGGGATTGGATGGTTTTCACGACGGCTTGATATGTCAGTCTTGATGATTATCTTCACCTTCGGTGCGTTGATCAATGCCTTTGGAATGGTCAGTCCAGTCTATGCGCTACAGGCATGGATGGCAGAAGTGTTTAATACGCAGAACGAAGCGCCTATTCTCGGGTCGATCTTCTTCGTTGGCCTGGTTATTGAGCCGCTGATACTATTGACCATTGCTGGTGTGGTGACACAACGTTGGGCTGGCCAGACCGACTCGTTACTCGCTATCATCACGCGGTATGCCTACGCATTGGTGCCATTGGGTTTTGGGGTATGGGTCGCTCATTATCTGTTCCACTTTTTGATCGGTTTCTGGACCTTTGTACCGTTAACGCAGAGTTTGCTCGCAGAATTTGGCATAACCGTGCTGGGGTCACCACGCTGGGAGTTGGGACCGCTTGCTCCCGAAGGCTTTCTCAATCCGGTTGAGTGGGGGTTTATTGGATTAGGATGTTTTGGCTCGCTGCTCATCGCGTATCAGATTGCGCGACGCGACGCGCCTCAACATCCGTGGCGGGCATTTTTGCCCTGGGCGGTGCTGGTGCTCTCGTTGACTGTTGTAGGCTTCTGGCTCATGGCCTTGCCGATGGAGATGCGCGGTACAAGTTTTGGATAATATAAAGGCTTTGTTTGTTGTATCGTGTGTGAAAACATGCAGTTCGTAAAACACAAGCTACTCGTTCTGGGCGTCCTGTTGATCTATTTGATGCAACCGGTATCGGTGTACGCCCATGCAGGTCCACCCTATCTCGTGGTTACGGAACAGGTGCTTGGGCCGTACCTTGTTACGGCATGGGCCGACCCAGATGTCGGGACAGGGTTGTTCATCATTGAAGCAATGATCGATGAAACACTTGCACCAGAAGGGACCATCGTGACGGTATCAGTCGAACCTGAGGATGGCCAGGTTGCCCCGGCACAATTTGCCTCTGTGCGTGAGCAGCGTCTGTTTGGTGGTGAGCAGTTTACTATTCAAGCGCAGTTTGACTTTGAGGGTCCATGGAATATCAATATGATTATTGAGGGACCGGCAGGCCGTGGCGAAACCGACTTTGTGGTACTAGTGACGCCGCCTGGACCAGGATGGTTGGTGTCGGTTGTGTGCTTGCTTCCATTTGTTGGTTTGGGCGTTGTGTGGCTCTTTGCCATCCAACGGCAAAAGAGGCAAGGTGTAGAAGAGCAGGGAACCCAACCCACGTAATCAGGCTCCCTGCTCACTCCTCTATGATACACTACCGCCGGCTGACTCAATCAGTACATCAGAACGATAGCCTGTTGGTTTGGTTCCGGTTTTGGTTCCGCCGTGGATCATCCCCTGAATTTCCGAGCCAAAGAAGCTGTATGGGAAGGGTGTTTCGGGTCGACTCACTTCTTCGAGGCGATTGGACAGATCATCTGGTATCTCGAAGTCCAGCGCACCAAGCGTGTTCACAAGCTGTTCGTGTTTGGTAGCCCCAACAATGACCGACCCAATACCTGGTCGATTTGTGGTCCAGTTGATGGCTACCTGTGCCATACTACGATTTAATTCATTGGCAATCTGTTCTAGCTCGCTAATGATGCGCCAATTGCGCTTGGTAATCTTTTGAAACACGGGATTCTGTACACCACGGACAGTATCTAGTCGTCCTTCACCACTGAAGCCGCTTTCACTTGCCTTATATTTCCCGCTGAGCAAACCACTGGCCAGAGGACTCCAGACCATAATGCCCATTCCCAGTTCAAGACCAAGCGACACAAACTCGTGTTCGATATTGCGCTCGACGAGTGAATACTCTAGTTGCAGGGTGCTGAGTGGTTCATAGCCGCGCCATTCAGCCAGTGTCTGTGCACGCGCAGCATACCATGCCGGTGTATCACTCAATCCCACGTGGCGTACCTTTCCAGAACTCACCAGATCATCAAAAGTTCGCATCACCTCTTCGACAGGCGTGACTCTGTCCCATGTATGTAATAGGTACAAATCGATATAATCTGTTCCCAGCCGCTTGAGTGATCCCTCGACGGCACGCATGATGTTTTTGCGGCCATTACCGCCAGCGTTAGGGTTACCTGGTTCAGCATTATAGCTGAATTTAGTGGCAATGATAACGCGATTACGTAGCCCTCGTTCAGCAATAAACTTACCTGTCCACTCCTCACTGGTGCCATTGGTGTATAGATCTGCGGTATCGACAAAATTGCCTCCTTCATCAACATACGTATTGAAGAGACGGCGTGCAGTACCCTCATCTGTCCCCCAACCCAACTCTGTCCCAAAGGTCATAGTGCCAAGCGCAAGACGACTGACGCGCAGACCTGTACGACCCAGTGTGTAGTAGTCGTGAAGTGCCATACCAACATCCTTTCATTTTACTCTGGCTGATAGCTACAACAGTACAATGATCTGTCAGTAGCTTTCTTTTTCCCTCAAGATAATTTTTTTCGTCGTGTAACAGCGACCTGCAAAATATAATACAGTTGTCAGGACTTACGCAAAAGCCATCTGCACCGCAGGCGATTTCAAATGTTGACGCAGGTACTCCGACAACAATCCATGCTTGATCCGATAGATTGTGGTGTCTGCGTCGTGAGCAATTTGTTTCAACCGGACCCAGACCAG
>JBCDFA010000032.1:0-35103 GCA_039178835.1 Chloroflexota bacterium | reverse complement strand
GTTCACTTTGTTCGCAAAATATATCTTTTGTATAGAGACTTACTGTGTATCTGAATATAAACAAATGTTTTTTGTATAACACTTCGTGAGGAGGCTTCTGTTATTATGAATCCTATTGCTGGTTTTCTGGGTACGTTTTTCTACATTCTGTCACTCGCTATTTTGTGCCGTGTGTTGCTTTCCTGGATTGATCCCATGGGCAATATGCGTATCACACAGATTTTACGTGATATGACAGAGCCGATCTTGGCTCCAATTCGCCAGGTGATGCCAAGCATGGGCATGTTCGACTTTTCACCGATTATTGCTATGTTGTTACTACAGGCTCTTGGCCGACTAGTAACAATGGCATTTTACTAAGTGAACCATAGCGCATATTGTTAAGAACGGCGGGCACTGCTTATTGGTGTTCGTCGTCTTGTTGTGCACATTGTCTGGTATCAGACCTGTCTGTGAATAAATGATATGGAACATAACGCTACCGTGACATCCCGAGTTCAACAGCAGGACTCGGCTGTCGCCAACTGGTTTTTGCTGCTGACCGTGTTTCTCGCTGGAATTGGGACTCTCGGAGTCGAGATGGTTGCCTCACGATTGCTTGCTCCCTATTTTGGTACCTCACAACCTGTTTGGGCAGTCGTGATTGGACTAACGCTGATATATCTCTCAATTGGCTATCGGCTAGGTGGCTCACTCGCTGATCGCCGACCTGAGCAGCGGCTGCTTTTTCAAATTATTCTGTGGGCGGGATTCTGTACAGCATTTATTCCGATCTTATCCGATCCGATCTTGCGTTTTTCCCAGCAAGCATTGTCTTTATTCCGAGTTGGTAGTTTTGTTGGTGCATTGTTTGCTGTGTTGTTACTCTTCTCTGTGCCAGTGATTCTTATGGCGATGGTAAGCCCTTTTGCTATCCGCCTTCAGCTTAGTCGTGCTCAGAATGGTGTTGCGGCTGCTGGGCAGATTGCTGGATCTATTTCAGCTATTTCAACGGTTGGTTCTATCCTCGGAACATTTTTCACTGTTTTATACCTGATCCCAACCATTGGCACCATGCGAACGACATATCTGTTTGCATTTTTCCTGATGATAATCGGTTTAATGGGATTGCGCGACTGGCGTTATTTGTTAATGCCGGTTATTGCTGTAGGCTTGGCTTTTTATACGATAAATGCGCAACCCAATATTAGAAGTGCTGCCTGTGATCGATGTACCCTCATTCATGAAGAAGAATCTGCCTACAACTACATTCAAGTGGTACGCGAGGAAACCGTTGCAGGGGATGCCATTAGGCTCGTATTGAACGAAGGGCTGGCGGTTCATTCCGTCTATTACACGCGTTTTGAGGATAGTGGCGATCCTCTGGATTTACTCAGTGGTGGCGGGCCATGGGACTATTTTGCTGTTGCACCGTACTTTTATCCTGATCGTGATCCAACAACGGTTGATAGCATGTTGATGCTTGGTGCTGCTACCGGAACGGCACCACAGCAGTTTCTAGCTATTTATGGCGCTGAGTCACGTGTAGATGCAGTCGAAATTGATCCACAAATTGTAGAGGCGGGGCGCACCTTTTTTGCCATGAAAGATGCGAGTGTGAGTTCGGAACATCCGCAATATCATGTTCATACAGCTGATGCACGTTACTGGTTGGAAACTCAAGCAGATACATATGACATTATTGCGATGGATGCTTATCATCAACCCTACATCCCGTTTCATTTAACAACTGTGGAGTTTTTTCAAAGTGTGAAAACACATCTCAATGAAGATGGTGTGGCGGTTGTGAATGCCGGTGTGGCACCAAATGGAGATGAGCGCTTGGTCGAGACATTAGGTGTTACCATGCTGGAAGTGTTTCCCCAGGTGTTTGTCATCGATACAATAGGTGGATACAACCGTATCTTGGTCGGTGTCAACGCACCAGTAGGTGATGGCGTAGCGCACTTTCAGGAGAATCTGAGCAAGATGCAACATCCGGTATTAGGCGAGGTTATGAATTGGGCAGCCAACATTGCTCGTCCGCTACGTGAATTTCAACCAGAAGACAGCACAGTTGTCGCGTTTACTGATGATAAAGCGCCCGTTGAACAGCTTATCGATTCGTTTATTTTTAATGAAGTTGCACCATAAGTTGGATAGAAAGAGACCAAATCCTGGTGATCATATCATTCTCTCGGCGCACATAGCCTCATGATTTTTGCAACATTTGCAGAAGTTTTGTTACCAGTGTTGGTCGTTGTTTTCTGTGGCTTTGCTCTGCGCCGCGCTTTTCCACTCGACATGCATTCGCTCACTCGGGTAAGCCTGTATATCCTGAGTCCGGTTCTCATCTTTACTACGCTAGCTCAAATTGATATTGCTGGAGGTGCGGCTCTACGATTAGTCGTTTTTTCAGTTGGATTTTCCCTGTTGATGGGAGGGATAACCTGGGTTGTTGCTGTTCTACGGCGGCTTGATCGTGCCAGTGTGTCTGCACTACTCCTCTGCACGATGTTTATGAACGCAGGCAACTTTGGATTACCAACATCACAGTTTGCTTTTGGTGATGATGGATTTCAGCGTGCATTGCTTTTCTTTATTCCGCAGGCTATTGTGTCGCAGTTACTGGCTATTCCTATTGCACGATCAGGTCAGGGAGATGGCTATGGGGTCATTCTGCAGATATTTCGTATGCCACACATTTATGCTGCGGCGGTTGGTCTGGGGGCACGATTGAGTGGCCTTGAATTGGCGGATCGAACCGATATTTTGGGTCAGCTTTTCGATGGAATGGAGTTGCTTTCAGGAGCAACACTCCCATTCTTGCTGCTCATTCTAGGGGCAAATCTGGCAAGTGGTGTCATCATTGAAGATCGGAAACTGACTATTGTCGCTACCGTTTTACGTCTCATTGTGTCCCCGCCATTAGCCTATGGCTTGACTTTTATTGTCGGACTTGATGATTCTTCTGCACGTGTTGCCATTCTCCAGGCAAGTATGCCTACAGCCATTAACATGGTGCTTTTTTCCACCGAATTTGGTGCGCGACCACGCTTTGTTGCAGGTGTCGTTGTTATTACTACAGTTGTAAGTTTGATTACACTGACTATGCTGTTAAGTGTTTTACGATAATAGAGGATAGCTGGAACGGAGATTCGATACCCTGTGCGCTCATTCGTTATGTATTTGTTCCCATTCGTTCATACCGCACCTCAGATTGTATTTCTTCCACAACACGCCATGTACCAGGAGAATGTGGTAAACAAACCACCTGTACACGACCCTTGTGTGCCAGTCGTAGTGCTTCTCCGCCATCTGCAATCCAAATACTGCCAATATGTGTGCGATGTGGAGTCACCGGGATTGCACAGTCAAGTAATGCACCATCGATCTCACCCGTCAGCGTCCGATGGGCACGTAGTTTAAGAACATGCGCGCGTATTACGATGCCCTTGCGAAGCAATGCTATATCGACTGCGATATGGCGATTAAGGTAATAGGAACGAAAACCTATCTGAGTCAAGAGCAAAATGAGTGGAATTAGCCAGAGAATAACATGTATTTCTAGTACAATGAGTATCACAACTACCAAAACATTGACAATAAGCCAAGGATTGAAAATAGTTGTAATGGGGCGTGTAAGGATGTGTTTACCACATAATCTCAGCACCACCATATATGGTAAAGGCCGTGGTGGTGTTTGTTGTAGGTAAATATTATCGATATGCTCTGTTACTTGCATAGCTCTATTCTTACTCCAGCCCATGTATAAATACTACTTTTTGTAGTTTTCTTGTAATCATAGAAATATGTCTCTTTTATGCCAACACCATATTGTGTGGCATTATAATATACTGGCTAGCAAATGTGCGTGTGGATGTGTAGCGAGAACGTTAACGTAGTGCAATAAGATACGCTAGAAGCACAAGCAATTGGAAAACAACGGGAACAAGTCCTCCTGCCAATAGTTGGCCACCACGCCAATCATACAACGACTCCCAAAGACCTGCCGTAAGCAAAAATGACCAGACGATTGCCCCAAACCACAACAGAACCGGAAGAAAAGGTACACCAAGTAATACGCATACCAGGGCACCTGCAAGTGGTAGGAGGCGAGGAAGTTGAACGATGGGATAAAGATATAATGAGCGGTAGCCTTCCTCGCCTCCACCAGTAACTTCATCCAGTGCAATAGCTGCAAGGCTCACAAGTGGCCACTCAATAAAGCTTAATGTAAAAAGTAATAGCATGCTTGTGATCAGTTGACCATTGGGGAGGAGTCCTTGGTCAATTGATCGATCTGCAAAAGACAAGAACGCCGTTGGCAAGGCTAACAGAATCATTGGTACTGCTGCCTGAATGACCCGCTTCATCTCCAACCCACGGGCCCTGGTGCGGCTCTCTTCAACCAGATAATCAATACCTGCTCCAGCCCGGAAACTTAACATAAAGAACGGAGAACGAGCCTCACTTTGGAAGATGGGGGAGTCTTCGATAGCCTCAGGATCACTTGTTGATATGTTTTGATGCCGAGTAACCTCTAACACCACGCGTTGCATAAACGCTTCAAAATTACTCAGCGCAGATGTAACCAGGATGCCTGTACTCAGTTTGCCCTGGTAGAGAAAGCCACTCAGTTGGGCTGTTGGTGGCAGATGTCCTTTGGTCTCGATCAGCAGAACCTGGCTCTCTTCAGAGAATTCAGTAACCTTGATGGCCGTGATCTTTGACCAGGGAACTACGTATGTACGGTTTGGATACTGTACCGCCAATCCTTCACCACGTGCTTCGATGCTCGGTAAAAGGTTGCGAAGGGATACAACAATGCCGAATATGATCACAGCGAGTAAGTGGGCAGCAACCAGGAGCCACCATGGTGCTGCAAGTTGTACCTCTAGCAGTATGAGTCGATCAAATACCGGGAGACTACGTAACCCAGAAAATGTTAGCCCTAAGAATTCCAGCCAGTAGATGAGATAACGAATCCCTAACCCAACAGCCAGCACAATTGCTGCCCAATGGAAAAACGAGCTAATACGCTTTGGATAGATGCCGACAATACTGTTGCCAGAAGGTGTACTTACTACCGGAATATCCTCATCATCTGCTTGTTCTGCTGTTGTTTGTCGACTAAAGAAAACGGTAGGACCGAGAAGAAATTGAAATAACGGGGATGCTGCTTCTTCCTGTACTTTTATTGGTTTGGTGTTATCAATAACACGTGTAATGCGGTCTGTCTCATCTACTAAGGTTTTGACCAGTTTATCGAAATCACTGATAGCCGAGATAATCCAGAAACCGCGCCTGAATCCAAGCCTGTATAAGAGACTGTAGATGTGATGCCACCCGGTCAGTTGTTTCACATTGGTTTCAACAAGGAGAACAAAACGTTTGGCAGCAAGATCCTCAGTTACCTTGATAGCTCGAAAATCTTCCCACGATACTGGTATCCACCCACCCTCAAATTCGACAAGTGCCCCTCGCGAACTGGTACGAATGGTGGGAAAGGCATTCCGGAGAAAAATGGAAAACCATAGCCCTAGGGCAAACCAGCCAAGTGAGGGCAACAGATCAGTAAATTGGTTCGTGGGCGCTTCAGTAACACCTTCACGTAACACTGCGACAATCTCAGGCAAGAAGGGGATGTAGGGGAGCAGTGTTCCATCAAACCCGAAGACAAACCATACATAACGTAGTATGTCCCGTCCTGCGAAAAAAGCCGTGAATAGCACAATAGCTGCACATAACACTTCAATCGACCAGCGCATCCAACGGGGATAACTATGAACTTGCTCAACAACCATACATTACTCCTCGTCGCTTGTCAGTGATGTAGTAGGGTTCGTTTGCAACTCTTGCACCCGTAGTTCTGCTTCATCAAGAATACGTTGGCAGGCTGCTGCGACGTGAATTCCTTCTTCATATAGTGCCATTGCTTCAGCTAGAGGCAACTCACCTGCTTCTAGCTGTGCAACGATTTCTTGCATACGTTGGTAGAGGGCTTCGTATGAAGATGCTGCGGTTGGAGCCGTCATTACTTCCTCGATTGCAATGCTTGATGTTTTTTCTGACCCACTGTCGTACCGTTGATATATGTGCTCTCGACTCGCAGATTATAGAGGAGAACTATCTATTGCGTCAAACGTTTTTACTTCAGACGTTTAGCCTGAAAGGTTCCTTCACTGACGGTTACATCCACAAGCGCATGTTCATCTACCTGTGCTGTATTTGTAACAATGTGTCCAGTCTCGCTATGTTGCACGACTGCATAGCCACGATCGAGTGTGGCCTGTGGGCTCAGTGCCATTAGCTGTGCATGCAACCCGGTAATATGTGCGTGTCGTAGCTCTATTTGATGAGTGACATAATCATTCGCACGACGGACAAGGGTATCAAGTATCTGCCGATCACGCTGGATGCGTGTGTGCGGTGCAGCCATGGTGAGCCGTTGCTTTTGGTCATCTAAGCCGTCTTGCGCCTGTTGGAGCCTTGTGTAGACGCTTGTGAGGAGACGTGTGTTCAGGTCCTGTACTTGTGTTACGAGTTCATCTCGTTCAGGTGTCACCAGTTCTGCTGCTGCTGATGGTGTTGGAGCACGTACATCGGCTACATAGTCAATAATCGTTGTATCAACTTCGTGACCTACCCCACTCACAAGGGGTACAGGGCTGGCAAAGGCTGCCCGTGCTACAATCTCTTCGTTAAATGTCCACAAATCTTCGGTTGAACCACCGCCCCGTGCCACGATAATGACATCCAAGTCACGTTTATAGAGTGTGTATAAAGCATCAACTACTGTCTGTGCTGAACCCTCTCCCTGCACCTGACATGGTGCGATCTCAACATCGGCAATGGGATAACGTCGGGCTAGCACATTGAGAATGTCACGAATAGCTGCCCCAGTTGGTGAAGTCGCGACGCCGATTCGATGAGGGAGTGTTGGCAGCGGTCGCTTGCGTGACTCATCGAACAACCCTTCTGCATCAAGACGCATTTTGAGTTCCTCAAAGCGTGCATGAAGGATTCCTACACCAGCTGGTTGTATTGAGTCTACATATAATTGGAGTCGCCCGTTAGCTTCGTAAAAGCCAATCCGGCCATGAGCGAGTACACTATCGCCATTGCGTGGTTTCAACGCGATACGGCTTGCACTTGAGCGCCAACACACCGCATTCAACAGTGCTTCGCCTTCTTTGAGTGCAAAATACCAGTGTCCTGAAGTAGCCCGCTTAAAATCAAAAACCTCTCCCTCAACCCAAATATCGCGTAGGATTTCGTCAACATCAAGCAGTTCACGGAGATAGGTATTAAGTTGTGAGACTGTGAGTAGATGCATTGTTGTGCGTATCAGCCTATATTGCTGGTTCGATAATCATGAGAATTTGACCATACTCAACTGGTTGTCCATTGGATACCAGAATACGTGTGACTTTTCCAGGTGTATCGCCTTCAAAGACAATCTCGTTCATGATTTTCATTGCTTCAATAATGCCCACTGCTTCATTGGGGCCAATCATGTCACCCTCGTTCACAAAAGATGGATCTTTGGGTGATGGTGCAGTGTAGAATGTTCCAACCATTGGTGCAGTAATTGTCGTGCTTCCAGGTGGTACCTCATTTTCAGTTGGTGTGATTGTTGATGGTTCACCACGAGTTACTGTAGACTGAAACGATGACGTTGTTGGTAATGGTTCTGGAGATGTAGTTGGTACTGGTGTTGTGAGTGATGGTGTGACCAGTACTGGGGCGGGAGGTTGGTTCGCATGGCCCCGTTTGATATGTAGCTTCATATCTCCGCGTTCAATCTTCACCTCAGTTATATCGGTTTCGTGGAGGAGGCCAAGTAGTTCCTTGACCGCACCCAAACCAAAATCGTCGTTTGGTGTATGCATGTGCTCGTTATAGTTGGCCTCAGCCATAATGCCCTTCTTCGTTGTATATTACGTCTCTGTTCCAAATCTACAGCACCCAAATCTATCTTCACTCTATCAGATGAGACCTATGTAACACGTTCGATGTATGATCCGGTACGTGTGTCGATACGAAGTTGGTCATCAATGTTGATGAAAAAAGGCACATTAACACGTAGCCCGGTAGACATGATGGCTGGCTTCCCACCACCAGAAGCGGTATCGCCTTTGAACCCTGGTTCAGTCTCGGCAACTTGTAACACCACATTCGGTGGCAACTCAATATCGAGCACTTCGTTTTCGTAGGTAAGCAGATCAACCGTTTGATTTTCAACCAGGTAGTCTGCCGCATTTCCAATGATAGAACTGTTCACTACTGGTTGATCGTAGGTTTCATTATCCATGAAGTAGAAATCATCACCATCGCGATACAGAAACTGGACACTACGCGTTTCCAATCGGGCCGGGGTGAATTTTTCACCTGCTTGGAAGGTCTTGGTTGTGGTGGCACCTGTTCGTACGTTCCGTAACCCAAGACGCACAAAAGCACTACCGCGCCCTTGTTTCACGTGGCTATACTCAACAATACGCATAAGTTCATTATCAAGAATAATGGTTAATCCTTTGCGTAGGTCTCCGGTCGAAATCATGATACAAATCCTTGTAAGCTGTAAAGTGTGATTGTTGTGAAAAGATAACGATACTATGTATACACCATTTGCATTATAGCATAGATATCTTTTACTATGAGTCCCAAGTTATTGACAGAGAAGATGTAAAATCTGCAAGGAGAAGATGTAAGATATGATTTGTCTGTCAACACTTATGATCGGCATGGCGGATTATCCACGCTCGACATATTGTTTACGGTAATAGTCTAAGTATTCACCACTTTTGATAGGACGCCACCAATCTTGATTTTCAACATACCAACGAACTGTTTTTTCGATGGCTTCCGCGAATGTATGCCGTGATTGCCATCCTAATGCGCTTATCTTATCCGTTTTGACAGAGTAACGTCGATCATGTCCGGCACGATCTGTGACATGCTGGATGAGGCTATGTGGTTTGCCCAGCAAGTCGAGGATTGCATGCGCCATTACCATGTTTTCGGTCTCCACACCTGAACCTACATTGTAGGCCTCACCAATGCGTCCGTGGTGTAATGCAACATCGATTCCCTCGCAATGATCCATAACATATTGATAATCGCGCATTTGTCGGCCATCGCCATAGACAGGTAAGGGGATGTCGTCAATCGCATTGGTGATAAAAAGCGGTACAGCTTTCTCGGGATACTGGTAAGGTCCTATGTTGTTCGTGCCACGCGTGGTGATGACAGGAAGATTGTATGTGATGTAATAGGCATACACCAGATGTTCACCACCAGCTTTTGATGCAGCATAGGGCGACCGTGGCTTGAGTGCATCGTCCTCGTCCGATGAATGCCCGTGGGGAATATGTCCATACACCTCGTCAGTACTAACAAATAACGCACGTTCAAGTTGATAGGTTTTGACTGCTTCTAACAAAATGTAGGTACCATATACATCTGTATGAATAAACGCATCTGGATTCATGATGGAGCGGTCAACATGGGTCTCTGCTGCAAAATTAATTAATGTGTCAACAGTATATTGTTCAATAGTTTTGTTGAGCGTATTTGCGTCTGCTACGTCCCCTTGTACAAAGGTAAAATGAGGGTTGTTCTGAAATCGTGCCACATTTTCGAGCCGTCCTGCATATGTCAGTTTATCGTAAACAACAATGCGATAGTCTGGATATCGATTGAATAGATACTCAACAAAGTTACTGCCAATAAAGCCAGCGCCCCCGGTAACAAGCAAGGTCTGCATATCTTTCTCCTGCAATTAGTTAATATCTTATTCAAAGCAGCTGTGTACTAGAGTGTAGCATAGCATTGAATAGTGTCAACATAGAGTGTTATGGCACTGTGTAGATATTCTCTTGCTATGCTTTTTTATAAATCTTGCCTTTGCTATAATTATAGATAGTTCGTCCATGAATGTCATTACTAAGGATGGTTCCATGAGTACACAGACACAAATGTATTTAATCAGAGAGGTTCATAATTTTGGTGGGTTTTTTGGCGGTGATACGGTCACTTTTACAGCTGCATCAATAGATGCACCAGATGCAGAGGAGGAGTTAACTGTTGATGAACAGGCTTTTAGCAACGTCTCAGATCGATACACTATTACTGCAGGAATGGTTTTAGAAATAATGTTTGTTGGTGATCGGGTAGAACAGGCCACACTGATTGGTGCGTCGAGTCACGCTGAGTTGCGTGCAGCACTTGGTCCTGTTGAACTGGATGCTTCGTTGGATGGCATACGTGTGCTGAGTCATCAACGAGAAGATGGCTTGTGGGTTACTGGTGCACCACAAGAATAATATTTAACCTACATCAAGTGCTTGATGAGGCTAATGAGAGATTGGGCTGGACATCCAAATCCCATCCACTTTGTAGACCAGCATCAAAGCGATAAAAAGCAGCAGCGGCTACCATTGCTGCATTGTCAGTACAGAGCGAAATAGGTGGATAGCGCACAGGTATACTGGCGCGCCGACTCATCTCTTCACGTAACCGTTCGTTGGCTGCTACTCCACCTGCGAGAAGAATCTCGGTTGCGGCGAAAGCACGTGCTGCGTTGATTGTTTTCGTTACCAACACATCAACCACTGATTCCTGAAACGCATAGGCTAGTTGTGCTACATAACGCTCAGAAAGGGCTATCTGGGACGAAATCCCCTTTCCTTGAGGTAAAGTGCTTCCATCTTTGGGTGTTCGTTGTGGTTTGGTCAACCGCGCCTCACGTTCTTGCCAGTTCTGTACATGATGCAGTGCTGCTGTTTTGAGACCACTGAATGAAAAATCATAGGTATCACGTAGCCATGCTCGGGGTAGCGTTACACCACCTGGCGCATTCTCTGCAGCTGCCTGTATGGCAGGACCACCAGGGAACCCCAGCCCCATAATACGTGCAACCTTATCGAAGGCTTCACCTGCTGCATCATCACGTGTCTGTCCAAGTATCTGGTAACGACCATGATCCTCAAGAAGCACCAACAATGTGTGACCACCAGAGACGACCAGCGCGATAATTGGAAATTGTGGTAGTGAAGGCGACTTTGTGGCTCTATCAGTTCTGGTTGATATCATATTGAGCCAGTTTGCATAGATATGGGCCTCAATATGATTTACCCCTACAAATGGCAGGTTTCGCCCCCATGCTATAGCTTTAGCCGTATTAAGTCCGGTTAACAGTGCGCCCGAAAGACCAGGTCCATAGGTTGCTGCAACGGCATCAATCGAGCCCAGACCATTGGGTACTGTGCTGAGTGCCTCCTCAATGACTGGCGTTATCGTAAGAATATGTTGACGAGAGGCCACCTCTGGCACAATGCCGCCATAGCGGCGATGGTCGTCAATCTGTGAAGCAACTACGTTTGAAATGATCTCAGTTCCACCACGCACAATAGCAGCAGCAGTCTCATCACAAGATGTTTCGATGGATAATATGGTAAATGTTTCTGATAAACTACTCATTGATATCTATCTGTTATTCTCTATGTTTTCTTGTCGTTTCGCACAATTGTACCACGTTCTATCAGGTTTGACTTACTATTAACTGCTTTGTGCGCTACTGTCAAAATGGACCTTTCTATGACGGCTACATTGGCTCTTGCATATAGGGAGTTTGCTAGTTTATGCTGAAACAATACCTACCTATTGTCAGGATAGCCACATGCCTTCTATTCACTCATTTGGCATCTTTTTTACTGCTGCCCTCATCCTCGCTGTAACACCTGGTCCTGGTATTTTCTACGTATTGACACGTAGTTTAAGTGGTGGGCGACGCGACGGGATCGCCTCGTCGTTCGGAACAGCACTGGGAGGGCTGGCACATGTGTTAGCATCTGCACTGGGCCTGTCTGCAATTCTG
Source organism: Chloroflexota bacterium (assembly GCA_039178835.1). GTDB lineage: Bacteria > Chloroflexota > Chloroflexia > Chloroflexales > Roseiflexaceae > AL-N1. The sequence goes on along the minus strand of JBCDFA010000032.1, from coordinate 23,243 downwards.
GCCACATCAACTCTGGCGTTTAGCATCATCAAATGGATTGGAGCAGTATATCTTGTCTATCTGGGGCTTCGCATGCTTGTGAGCCAGAACATTGATATACAGTATGAGTCTTTTGATCGTACTAACACACGGCGTATTTTTATACAAGGCATGACAACTGAAATATTAAATCCTAAAACAGCCCTCTTCTTTCTCGCCTTTCTCCCACAGTTTATTAATCCACAGGGCCCGATTGTCCTTCAATTCCTTATTCTCGGAAGTATTTCTGTATTTCTCAATACCAATGTTGATCTCCTTGTTGCAACATTTGCTGGATCAATTGGCCAGCGTCTGAAGGAAAGCCTCCGCTTGCGTCGTGGTCAGAGCCTTTTATCAGGGTGTGCATTGATCGCCTTAGGGATGTATATCGCTCTTGCCGATGGTCCTCAATAATACATAAGCTATTCTTGATACAAGAACACATCTTGTCGCAGTGATGTCAAACCTAACGCGAAACTACAGACAACAAAGAGTGGAGAACATGCTTTGTTCCCGACTATTGTTGTATTTCTCAGTAAGTGTCCCAACTCTACGTGAAGACAACCTCTAAAAATCCTGGTAACTGAGTTGATTAAAGTGAAGATTTTGTGATGATCTATGTAACTACTTACATAGATCAGTATGAAGCACTGAATAATAATGATGTGCATGACGCTCTCCAAAGGGCTTTGGTGCTGTTTTTGAGTGCGTCATATACTGCACGCTGAGAAGCAAATGTGTTTTAAGGACTTTGGAATACAACAGATGGATACGTGATTAGGGTATCTTTCGCCGTATCAATTGCGTTCATATTAGCATGGAAACTATATACTGGAGTTGTTTATGAAAGCATTAATTCTTGCTGCGGGTGCCGGATCACGGTTACGCCCGCTTACAAATACATGTCCCAAGCCTATGTTGCCTGTTGTGGGTATTCCTCTTCTGGCATGGACATTGCGTTGGTTACAACGTTATGGAATACGAGAAGTGGCGTTAAATCTACATCATCTTCCACATGTAGTCCGAGAAGGATTGGGAGATGGTTCGCAGTTTGGTATGTATCTGCATTATGCCTATGAACCTGAGCTTCGTGGTACTGCTGGGGCGGTGCGTAACTTTCCTGGGTTTTTTGATACACCATTTTTGGTCATATATGGCGATTTGTTAGTGGATTTTGATCTGGATGATCTGATTACATTTCATCAAAAGCAACATGCCTTGATAACCATTGCTTTGAAGCACACAACTACACCGCATTCTCAAGGAATGATTGAGTTAAGTCGTCGCGGTCGGGTCACAAGCTTTGTGGAAAAACCTTCCAGATGGGAGGGCGGAACAACCGCGAATGCAGGAGTATATGTCTGTAACCCCGAGGTACTTGCACATATACCACTGGGTGTTAGTGATTTCGGTCATGATATCATTCCGACACTGCTCCAATTAGGGGCAACGGTGTATGGACGTGAAATACAAGGTTACCTGTTGGACATTGGTACTCCTGAAGCATATAAACAAGCGCAACAGGACTGGACACAAAGATTCCCTGTTTGTTCCGATGTTACCTGAATATGGATAAGGTCAGTAATCCCCCAGTCTGATCTTCTCTCGATGAAGCCTCTTTTGGTTAAGTCTCTTACTCTATGCAGATGCTATACAGCGGCTCTGCATGTTGTTTCCCCGCATTAAGAAACGAAGAATGGCACTTCCATCCCTTGTTAGATTTGTGTGATAACAGTCTTCAGCTTGATTAACCTCAGAATATCTATCGACTCACATAACCATAGACAATCTCAAAACTGATGCTTTTTAGTATAGAGAAAGATCGCGTTACGTAAGCCGTACACGTGTACATCAATCTATAATGTTTCGAAAGCAGTGTTTGTTACACGTTATTGAAAGACAGTGTCAATGAGTAATTCCCCATCTCGCTACAATATTCGTTTTCAACTTATGCTATCCATGGGAGTACTTAGCCTCCTGATTATGCTTGTCTTTACGATAAATCTGCTTGGATCGTTACAGATGCACACATTATCAAAAGAAGTTATTGAAGTTGACGTTCAACTCAGTCGTGTTGCACATAATATTGCTATCGCCACCTTGCAGTGTCGCAGATATGAAAAAGATGTCTTTCTCAATCTTAACGATACAACGGCTCGTGCGAATTATGTGTCACTCTGGCAAGATGCCTATAATGATCTTGAACGTTCTATTGCTGACTTTAACACTCTGGCAAAGACAGAGCCTGATCGTAATCAAGGCCTGAAGTGGCAGGAAGACATATCTCGTTATAGAACTGCATTTTTTGATGTTGAACAATCAATTGAAGTTGGTCAGATTACAACATCTGATGCCGCCAATCAAGCCATAGATCCGTTTAAAGAGACAATTCGTGATCTCACTGACTCGGCAACTGCTGTAGCAATTAGTAAAGATGAAGAGGCTTATACAACTAATCAGCAACTTGATGCCATTGGCCTAAACACTGCCCGAACAACGTCCATCTTGGGAGTCAGCGCTATTCTGATAGCACTTGTGTGGAGTTTGTTGTTCCCCGCTCGTTTTGTCCGCCCACTTGTGGCATTGCAACAGGCCACGAAACGTTTATCAGATGGTGACTTTGATACAAGGGTTACAATTCAACGTCGGGATGAGTTTGGTCAATTGGCGGATGGTTTTAATCAGATGGCAGATACGATTAAAACACAGGTGGTTGAGCTGGATCAGACAGCAGTAGTACATAAACAAAATGAGCAGTTACAAGCATTGTTACATCTGGTTCAAGAGTTGGAAACACCTGCTGTGCCACTCCTTGATGGTGTGTTGCTGGTTCCACTGGTAGGATATCTGGATGCTCGTCGTGCACAGCGCATTAGCGATGTTATTTTACAAACAGCGCATACGCACAAGGCTCAGATTGTTATTGTGGATATTACCGGCATTTCAGGTATCGACACCCCAACCGCACAATATATCCAACAGCTGGCTATGTCTTTGCAGTTATTAGGTGCACGGGTGTTGCTTACGGGTATTACCGCTTCAGTCGCACAAACGATAATCGAGTTAAACATCTCGTTTCAAGATATTACGACCTATGGTTCGTTGCAGGATGGTGTAGCAGAGGTCTTACAGCAGGTTGCATATCGGCGTCTCTACAATTAGCTCAACCAATGCACATGTGGTATTCTTTTTTTACTCCCACAGCCTCAAAAAGACATCAAAGAACGTTGGAAACGTCTTGTGTGTGCAATCAGGATCGTTAATGACCATTCCAGCGACTTTGAGACCCAGTATAGCAAAGGCCATTGCCATTCGGTGATCGTCATAAGTCTCAACAGTTGCTGGATGTGGTTGGCATGGATAAATACGCAGCCCATCCTGAAATTCGTCAACCTGTACTCCCAACCGCTTTAATTCTGTCACTACTGCATGAATACGATCTGTTTCCTTGACCCGAATATGGGCTACATTTCGGATGGTTACAGGTGTATCTGCAAATGGGGCAATAGCAGCGAGTGTCTGAACGGTATCCGAGATATCGTTCATGTCTACTTCGATACCATGTAACGTTTTTGGCCCTACTACTTCTGTATAATGTTCTGTCGTGTATATCTGGCAGCCCATCTGTGCCAGCACATTGATAAAACCAAAATCGCCTTGACAGGAATTATTGGATAGATGGTTCACTCGTACCCTACCACCAGTCAGCGCTGCTGCCGCAAAGAAGTATGACGCATTCGAGGCATCAGGTTCAATGTGATATGCCCGTGGTTGGTACTGCTGCCCGGCACTGATGATAAAGCATTGGCCATCTTTCTGTTCAAACGTGATGCCAAAATCAGTCATTACCTGACGTGTGATGTTGATATACGATGGTGAGACCAGTTCACCGTCGATGGTGATAATGGTGTCGTTTGGGGCGTAGGGTGCGACCATCAGTAGCGCGGAGAGTTGCTGGCTGGTCTGGTGAGCACGCATGCGGATGGTGCCACCATTGAACCCATTGCTGTGCAGCACATAGGGCATACAACCTGTCTGACCTTCAAACGCAATGTGGGTTCCCGTTTGTTCAAGCACGGTTAGTAGTTCGCCCATGGGTCGTTCGCGCATGCGTGCAATGCCATCAACGTGGTAGGTGCCATGTCCAAGCGCAAGCATGGCGGTGATAAAGCGTGCTGCTGTACCGGCATTCCCAACGAAAAGATTGGCTTGTGATTGAGGAATGCTGCCGCCTTTGCCTCTGACATGGAATGTTGCGCGATCTGCATTTCCCGTGATGGGTATACCAAGGTGATACAAGCAACTTGAGAACCAGTGTGTGTCCTCGCTGAACAGTGCTCCAGAGATGGTCGATTCACCTTGGGCGAGTGCAGCCACCATCAGTGCACGATTGGTGATGCTTTTCGACCCAGGAATGTCAACCGTAGCATCCAGTGTTCCCGAAAACGGTGGTATTTCGAACTGTTTCATAGTGTGAGTTGCTCCTATCGGATCTGTTGCACAGCGGTTGTTTGTTCAAATTCCGCACGAATTAAGGACTGCCAACCAAGCGGCTCCAACTGTACGCTATCATCTTCTGGGTAGTAAGCAAATACTGCTTGCTCAAAGTATTGCACGATTCGCCGTTGACCGTCTATGGTCCACTCTTCACGTTCCTCAGAAAGTGGTGCACCAAAAAGATATTCGCCGCTTTGTTGTTCCCAGAAGCGTTGAAAGGCTCCTCGCAGTGTATGTCCTGTCTCTGAGAAGAAGCGTATGTCTGTTGTGGGTTCGACAGTGGTAAACTCACGACCTGCCAACGCCTCACGCCCCAAAGGGAGCGGTTGCACCATCTGTGGTGTACCGTTCCGGTCAGGATGATGCGCTAAAATCGCATGCTCAAACACCTGTCGGGTTATTTCTCCATCCTGTTCTGCCGGGGTCAGTGGCATACCAAAAATATCTGCTCCGCCATGCGCTTTCCAGTAGCGCCAGATCAGTGCTGGGATTTCGATGTTGGCTTCTTCCTGGCTCTCAGGCAAGGGAAGCAGGTCGGTATCATTCGCCAGTACAGCAAGTAATCCAGCCAAATTCTGTTCGAACTCACTTTCAGTACCGCTAATCAATTCTGGTGTAATGCCAGCGATGCCCAGACTTCCGGCCCAATCGTGCATGCCACCGGTGATAAAATAAGCATCCCAGTAGCGTTCATAGGTATAACCGGCAGCGTCTGCATAGATCTGCGCCATCTCAATCGATGGAGTGTGTTCACAGAAAGCAGGAAACACTAAACCAGCGGCACTGTGTAGGAAAATGGCGCCACTTGCGTCAAGCAAAAAATCACGTATCACGCGACTCTCAGCCTCAGATTCGATATACGAGCCACCAGTGTCGGACTCGATACCATAGGCGCCATAGACCCGCACGCGCCAATCATTTTCGGGACACTCGTCGAGATTTGTGTTCATATTGCGGTTCAGATCAACACCATTGGCATTAAACCGCCAATCCAGTTCAAGCCCATCTGGATTTAAGGTAGGAATAAAATACAAGCTAACTGACGGAGGCACCTGTTCCGCATTTGCATTGAAGTAGTCAATTAACTGTAAGGTGAGTGTATGCGTGTTTGCTTCTGCTCCGCCATGAGTACTGCCAACTACCACAAGTTTGCGTTCTCCATCCCCAAAGCGTATTGCCGTTATAGGACGGCCCTCGGTGGATGTGCCGATGACGAGTTCCTGTGGTTCATTTGCATGGGTGATTGATGGCCCCAGATGAGCGACACCAACGCATATCGCGATAAGCAACAGTATACGAGATGCCTTGTGCACCTGATGTTGTATTGACATAAATAAGTGTCTGTCTATTATGGTGATGTGTCTCTTGCACTTGTAGCATATCTTGATGGTCTCTGCAAGTTGGTGCTGCTTGGCGTTATGACTCGTATTACGGTATCATTAGAACAGCAGAAAAAGGAGATGCTCTACAACCTACTACGCTTTTGAGATGGTGCTATGAGTCAGAAAAGTGCAAAACAAATTGTCGAACGTGCCCAAAAAGAAGTAGCCGCACGCCGTGTCGCAACAGCACAGCAACGCTGGGGTGGTGTCTGGGGGTGGTTGTTTCTGGCCTTGTTGTCATCGGTGTTGGTAGCTTTTCTCCTGGCACCCGGTGCGTTGTCTGAGAAACTATTGTTTGCTATGGGTGGTGTCTCTGGTTTGCGTCCGGCACATTCATTTGTGGCTGGCGATATACGCTTACCACTGGAGGCGCGCACCACCGGAATGTATGGTGGCTTTACCATTACCTTTATCGCGTTAGCCGTGCTACGGCGTCTGGGTGCGCGACGCCTGGGATCTCCGCACATTAACAAGGTTATTGTGGCCTTTTTTGCTGTTATGATTTTTGATGGGGTGAATTCGACACTTGCAACACTCGGGTGGCCTCATCTGTATACGCCCACTAATCCCCTACGTTTATTTACTGGTGTGCTTTTTGGTATAGCGATGGCCTGTTCCCTTGTCTGGCTGGTTGGCATGGTTGGTCGGCCACGCACCGACGAAGCAGCACGCTCTGTGCTTCAGACATGGTGGGATCTGGGAATACTTGTCTCACTCAATCTATTATTTGCTTTTCTGGTGATGCAAGAACAGACGATCTTCTATTATCCGATAGCGCTACTAAGCACGATTGGTGTGGTTGGTGCATTAACGATGGGTTTACTGTTGCTGGTGCTAACGCTTGGTGGCCTGGCTGGGCGGGTCACTCACATGCGGTATGTCGTTGCACCAACAGCACTTGCCGCACTGCTGGCTTGTGCTGTTCTGGCTGGTGCAGCAGCGGTACGATGGTAGTGATGGTCTCTACCCACCGAGTGTTTGCTCCGAAGCATGCTTTACAAATATTCTTTTTTTGCATGATTCCTGCTGTGACAGCTTGTGCTGGGCTGTCAACAGATGTATCTAGTGATATGAGCCAGAATGAACTGACCATCTTTGTAGCGGCATCATTGACCGATGCGTTTGAGGACATTGCTCAGCAGTTTGAAAGCAACAGCATCAACACAGATGTAGTATTGAACATTGCCGGTTCATCACAGCTATCCCAGCAGATCGTTCGTGGTGCTCCCGCCGATGTGTTTGCATCGGCCAATCGCTCACAGATAGAGGTTGTGGTCGATGCTGGTGTAATCGATCATCAACAGGTGGCACTCTTTGCCTACAACGAGCTTGTTGTGGTGTATCCGAGCACCAATCCTGCTCAGTTGTCGACATTAATCGACCTGGCACGCCCAGGCGTAAAACTAGTTATCGCGGCAGATGAAGTTCCGATAGGTGCATACACACAATCATTTCTGGCTACTGCAAGCCGTGATATCGTGTTTCCGTCTTCCTACCAAACTGATGTATTGGAAAATGTTGTATCTTTTGAGCAAAATGTGCGGGCTGTGCTCAACAAGGTGATGTTAGGCGAGGCAGATGCAGGGATAGTCTATCGCTCTGATGTAGTAGCCAGCATTGATAAAGATACGATAGCAATCTTAGAGATTCCTGAGCATTTAAATATCCAGGCCGCTTACTATATTGCCCCGGTCCAGGACACTTCGTTATCCCGTCAGTTTATTGACACTGTTCTTTCACCAACAGGACAGGATATCCTCAAGTCGTATGGATTTGTGCCACGAGAATGAAACAGCGGGATACGCAGATGGAAAACCTATGAGGAACACCTCGCTTCATTGTTCAGAGCAAAAACAGATGCGTAATCGTCGTTTGTGGTATCGGTGGCGCCAGCGTGGTTTTCTGGCAGTAGTAGCATTACCGGCACTGCTCTTTTTTCTTACCCCTGTCATAGCGTTGGTATGGCGTGTATCACCTGAATTGTTGACAACACATCTTCTCGAACCTGCAACATTTCAGGCTATTGAACTCAGTTTACGAACAACGTTTATTTCAACACTGGTAACATTGGTTGCTGGTACACCACTAGCCTATGTGCTGGCACGCTGGCGCTTTCGTGGTCGGGCCATTCTGGATACCTTGATTGATCTGCCAATGGTGCTGCCTCATGCTGTTGCCGGAATTGCGTTGCTGGTGGCCTTTGGCCGCGATGGATTGATCGGAGGTTATCTAAGTCAATGGGGCATTACTATTCCTTTTACACCACTTGCCGTCGTATTGGCTCAGACATTTGTTGCGGCGCCATTTTATATCAAGGCTGCCACGGCGAGTTTTATGCGTATTGATGTCGATCTGGAGTCTGCTGCAGCTATTGATGGTGCTTCACCGTTATTGGTGTTTCGCTATGTAACGCTGCCTCTAGCGAGTGTGGGGCTCTTGAGTGGGCTGGTGATGACATGGGCTCGTGCGCTGGGCGAGTTTGGCGCGACGATTATTTTTGCGGGTAACTTCCCTGGTCGTACTCAGACCATGCCCCTTGCGATCTACCTTGGGTTTGAGTTGGCGTTCAATGTTGCACTGACACTCGCCGTTATGCTGCTGGTCGTTTCATCGGCGGTGTTGCTTTTGATTAAATGGGGACTTGGCCAGCGCGTCTGGAGGTCGTAGATGGATAACATGGTCTATGAGAACAAATGTTGAGCACCCTATTTGTATTTTGTATCTGTGAAGACCAGTGTCTGAGAAGCACTGTGACAAGGAGTTGATGGATTTTGTTCTATGGATTGAACCCAAAATTACTCGATAGCCTGCCCTTGACTCTATCAGTACCCTAAAAGGTTTGTCTTTGACAAAAATTTCCCCTTCATGACACTGTCATTAAGCACATCTCTATATGAAGGGTATCTATCTCAATCCAAATGGTGATGGTCATTTACGCGTTCCAGCACCCATTTGTTAGCATGTCGTTCAAACCAGTGGGTGATCGAAGTCTTATTGACTTCTGGCACAGCCTGTTGTGGAATGGCAAGACTAAAGCCAAAGAAATAAGCGAAAGATGCTTGGATGAATACTCCATGTGTCATGATGAGAATACTTTTGCCTTCGTATGCTGAAAGAATACGATTTAGAGTAACATTCACTCGAAGAGAAAATTCAAGAATGGTCTCGCAGCCCTCTACCCAGCGATAATAGGGCTTTTCGGTATCACTCAATGCATTCCAAGTTCCCATAAACTCCTCAGTGCTGAGTGTACCATCTTCACTGCGCCATTCTTCGACATCTTCATCAAAAAGTATATCTACATCAAAGGCAGGGGCGATGATTTCAGCAGTTTCTTTAGCGCCACGTTCTGTGCTAGAGATAAATACGTTGGGCTTGATTTCACCGGTATTTACCAGACGATTACGTAGTTTTTCTGCCTGAACGATGCCTTCTGCAGTGAGGCCTAAATTACGTTTCGGGTATTTTTCGTCAATGACATCATAGAGATAATCTGCATGTCGAATGAGATACAAATGTGTCATCTGCTCAATCTCTTTCAGTTATTTGATCTGAAGTTGGTGTCTAATAAGTTGATCAGTTCCCTCCATCTGTTCAACTAAGTAGTAGCCTCATGCTAACTGAAATCCTGTTTCATGTCTACTGTCAAGCCTCCAAATGAAGGAAAATGGTTCTAAACGATACTAAATGTGTTCTTGCCACTTACTACTCCCTCGTTACATATTGTGCTGATTTGTGCATATATAACTGGTAAGAGGTATAGTCTCTTAAGAGAATACTTTTATTGATAGATGGGGACTTGGCAACCTGTCCAAGTCCCCTGATTTCTATTCACATTATCGGGCGTTTATTCGCTCCACGCGCTCGCTTTTTCCAAATGCTGTATTTGCTCATCACTTAGCTCTACGTTGACAGCGGCAAGGCTGGCACTGAGTTGCTCCGTTGAGTTGGCGCCAATGATTGGTGCAGTAATGCTTGGTCGTGAGAGCAACCACGCTAGTGCTACCTGAGTAGGTTCGGTGTCAAGCTGTTCTGCTATGTTGACGAGTGCATCAACGGTATTCCAGCCACGTTCGTTGAAGTATTTCCCTTGAACAGCGCTCGAACGCACACTCTCAGGAAGCTCCTGATCTCGTCGATATTTCCCGGTAAGAAAACCACCAGCCAGAGGACTGTAGGGAATAACTCCCACACCCTGATCGAGGCAGAGTGGTTCCAGTTCGCGTTCAAACTCGTTGCGATGGGCAAGGTTGTAGTGCGGTTGGAGTGAGTCGAACCGTGCAATGTGTCGTTGTTCGCTGGCACCAAGTGCGAGAGCAAGTCGCCATGCGGGATAGTTGGAGCAGCCAATATAGCGCACTTTGCCAGCACGAACAAGGTCATTCAGGGCATCGAGTGTTTCTTCGATGGGTGTATTGGCATCATAGGCGTGTGTTTGATAGAGATCGATATAGTCTGTTTGCAACCGGCGCAGGCTATCATCGCAGGCTTGGATGATATGTGCGCGATTCAGTCCTTCACCATTGGGACCGTCCCACATACGGCCTCGGACCTTCGTAGCCAGCACAATGTTACGCCGATTGTTGCGTTGTTGCATCCAGCGGCCAATAATCTCTTCGGAAACGCCTCCAGGATTTCCTTCCACCCAACGTGAGTAGATATCTGCGGTATCAATAAAGTTACTGCCCTGTTCTACAAAAGCATCCATTATGGCAAACGAAGTTGCTTCATCAGCACTCCATCCAAATTGCATGGTTCCAAGACACAGTGGCGATACCTGAAGGCCGGTTTGGCCTAATCGGCGATAATGCATGTCTCACCTATAGTTTGTTTTATATACATGGATGTTATGAGAAGTATAACACAGTCGAGATTATGTTTAAGCCTTATCACACTTTCTAATGGTTTTTTAACGGTGTAGGTAAATACTATCATTGACGCAACTTGCCTCGCCTTTGTATAATGACCAACGTCTAACAGATATCATTACCGGCTGCTCGCGTCTGCTACTCCGACACGGGTAGCATCACAGCAAGCTTTTGTGGAGGCAATTTATGAGTACTCGGGCGCAAAGACGTGGACGCACAGTCGAGTCCAAAAAGACTTCAATGACACCTTTTTACATCATCATTGGTGTTGTTGCAGTGGTTGGCGTAGTCGTTGTCGGGCTATTGCTTCGCACTGGAGGAGCAAACGCTGAGCCAGTAGCGATGAATTCGCTCGATCAGTTTCAGTCGAAAGGTAATCCTGATGCGGCTGTGACTGTCGTTAAGTATTCAGATTTTGGATGTGGCGGGTGCGCTGCATATGCATTAGGATTGGGGCCACAGATCGATCAACAGTATATCGAACCTGGTTTGATTAACTTTGTCTATCACGAATACCCGGTAACTGGTCCAAATGGTGTACTTGCGGCCGAGGCTGGCCGGTGTGCTGCAGACCAGGAGTCATTTTGGCCCATGCACGACCTATTGTTTCAAAACCAGCAGCAATGGGCTCGCCTCCCTGAGCCAGATGGCCAGTTTACGGTGTATGCCCAACAGCTTGGCCTGAACACCGATGAGTTTCAACAGTGCTTAGAAGAGGATGCTCACCTTCCAGAGGTCTTAGGTGCTGACGAAGCTGCTCGTTCAGAGGGAATTCCGGCTACCCCAACTTTTGTTGTTGATGGCCAGCAGTATGGTTCTGATGAGTTGGTTGCAGCTATTGATGCGGCGCTGGCTGCTGCCGATACTGCAGGCGATTCAGATGCGGCTGATGAGTCAGGTGATGCCGAGGAACCGAGCGAGTAAGTCATCGAATTAATGGAGATCGAAGCGCCCATTCAACGGGCGCTTTCTCTGTATTGTGAGCTATTTCTTAGTTTGATGATTCTAATGACATTGACAGGCACCGCTGACAAGCCTATAATGCAGCCGCTAATAGATAGTATTAAGTTTTGGTATAACAATGTAGCTGTACCAAGCGTGGAGAACATAGGACGTGCGTACTCGAGAAATATTACTGCTTATTTTGGTAACAGTACTAACCGGGGTGTCGGTGTGGATCAACTTTGCACCATCTGTCGAAGTTGACAATGAAACACGACAGTTCTGGCTTGATCGTGATGTGACGACTCGTTTGGGCCTCGATCTTCAGGGTGGGACGCAGGTACTCCTCCGAACGGAAGAACCACCGACAGAGGAACAGATGGAGTCGGTTGTTGGGGTTATCAATCGGCGTGTGAATGGATTGGGGGTAAGCGAGTCGGTTGTCCAACAATCGGGTGAGGAGCGTATTATCGTCGAACTTCCTGGTGTCACGAATCCAGAAGAGGCCATTGATATCTTACGTGGTACCGGTAGTCTGGAATTTATTGATACACAGGGCCAGCCCCTCAACACAGGTGCGGTTGTGCGAACGTCTACCCACCCAAACCCCGCAGCACTGTTGCCTGATACTACAACACCAACTGAGACAGAAACGCTGACTGACACTGCGCCTGTCACTGATACTGAAGCAGTTACCGACACGGCCGCACCTGCTGGTGATGGTCAGCCACCGGTTGAAGCTGAAGGCCCAATCTATGAGAGCATTACAGTTGGCTCAGACCTTGATCTTGCATCTGTTCAGCCACGCTTTGGGGCGCAACAAGGCACATTGAATAGCCCATACGGTGTAAGCTTTGCTTTCCGTGGTGAGTCGGCGGCGCGTTTGGTAGAGTTTACCAGAAACAATGTGGGTAATCCCATGTGTATCGTTATCGATAATGAAGTGACAAGTTGCCCTCGTATAAACAATCCATTACTTGATGGTGCTGGAGAAATTACCACTGATACACAGCAGGATGCTGAGCGTATTTTCAACCAACTTAAATATGGTGCGTTGCCAATCGGCCTGATCATCGAGTCGAACAGTACGGTATCTGCTTCACTTGGTAATGACTCGGTCAATGCGAGTGTCATCGCTGGTGCTCTGGGTCTGGTGATTGTAGGTCTCTTTATGATTCTCTACTACCGCCTGCCTGGTATTCTCGCCACCATTGCATTAATTATTTATACATCACTGGTATTTGCGTTCTACAAACTCGTGCCGGTTACGCTGACACTCCCTGGTATTGCTGGTTTTATTCTCTCTATCGGTGTTGCAGTTGATGCCAACGTACTCATTTTCGGGCGTTTAAAAGAAGAGCTACGCCACGGTAAAAAGTTACGTGTGGCCGTTGAAAATGGCGTCAAAGAATCGTGGCCTGCTATTCGCGACTCAAGTGTTGCGACCCTTATTACGAGTGCTATTCTTTTCTTGTTTGGTAATAGCTTTGGGGTCAGCATTATTCAAGGTTTTGCACTTACACTCGGAATTGGTATTATCATCAGTCTTTTTACCGCTGTTACGGTGACCCGTACATTTTTACGTCTGATGGTGCCTTTCGATTTTGCTCATTCAGCATGGCTCTATGGTGTGGAGGAAGCTCCTGGGCTAGAGCAAGATCGAAAACAGGATAAGCGTAGAACTGCTACTGCATAGTTGTTGGTAATCTAGATGCATCCTTATTAGGTGCCTAATATATAAGAGGAGCAACACTTCGATGGAAAAATTGGTTCGCCGGCGCTATTGGTGGATTGCCCTGTCAGCAACATTAATCCTTCCTGGCTTGATCTTTCTTGCGATCTTTGGCCTGCGCCCTGGTATCGATTTTGCGGGAGGTACGCTGTGGGATATTCAATTCCTTGAGCGCACCAGTGACGAGTTAAGTACCAGCGAGATTGCCAGTGTTTTCGCGGCACAGGGTTTTGAGGAAGCGTTGGTGCAGTTAAGTAGTGTAACTCTTAATGAAGAGGAGATACCACGGGCATTGGTCCGTACCTCGTCACTCGATGAACAAACCGCTACTGATCAACAACAGCAAGTAGTTGCAGCACTTGCCGCAGAATATGGTGAGGTTCAGCGAGAGGCAGTGCGTAGCGTAGGACCAACAGTGAGCCAAGAGTCGACTATTAGCGCTGTTATAGCGGTTGTGGGGGCTTCCGTTGTTATTCTGATATACCTTACGTTAGCCTTTCGCCGTGCGCCACATCCGGTTCGCTACGGAATCTGTGCTATTCTGGCCATGATTCACGATGTGATCTTAGTGATGGGTGTTGCAGCCATACTTGGCGTTACCATTGGTCTTGAGGTTGATGCACTCTTCCTTACCGCTTTGTTGACCATCATTAGTTTTTCGGTACATGATACTATTGTGGTGTTTGACCGTATCCGCGAAAACCTGATTGAACGGCAGCCAGAAGAGCATTTTGATGATATTGTGAACCGTAGCATTGTGCAAACCATTCCACGCTCGGTCAATACGCAGCTGACGTCGTTATTTACCCTTACGGCGTTGTTGCTCTTTGGTGGTGAGACCATCTTTAACTTTGTGCTTATCCTGATGATCGGTCTTATTAGTGGGACATATTCATCGATCTTCAACGCTGCCCAATTGCTCGTTATTTGGGAGCATCGAGAATGGCAACGTTGGTTTGGACGGCGCGAAGAACCGGCTCCAGCATCCTAATATATCTGCGGTACGTATTGGCAAAGATAACCGTCTTTCATGTAGGATATGGAGGTAGCCGTGTTTGGTTCGATTCTTTCCTGGCCGGGTTTGCGCCGTAAGCGGACGACAGACGCTGAGACGGATACGCAAGAGACAACCGGCGGTGACGGCGATGGCAAGAGGCCAATTTGCATCGGTTCTGTGGAGGGCCCACTCCGTGCTGAAATTGCCCGAACCTATCTTGAAGATGCTGGCCTGACGGTCTATCTTCAATCTGAAGCGGCAGGAAAAGTCTATGGTTTGATACGAGGGCCATTGGCTGTCGTCGATATTTATGTGCCAGCTTCGCAGGCTGAAGAAGCAACTCAAATCTTTGCAGAACTTGAGTTTGAAGATATGGCGTAGCCTGTTATACAGTGATTGTGCAACCCACGTGTGAAGACAGAATTCGTGCGTGGGGTTTTTATATGTCTTATAAATGCACCTTACGCCACAATACGAATGACATAAAAACTCACAACAACGACTAGTAACATCGCTGTTGCAAAAACAGCATATCGTAGCATCGATATCGATACTGGCTGACTTGCTCCCTGGCTGGCAAGTTGTCGTACATCGATCCCAAAATAATTGGTATAGACTTGGAGAATAACCCGTAGTTGTGGACGTGGAACATAGGCATAGTTCTCTTGTTCAATGGCCTGTAAAAACTCCCATCGGATTTTACAGTCGTGCTCGATCTGTGCTAATGAGAGTCCTCGTGAGAGACGTTCCTCGCGTAGCCTTCTTCCCAGTGATGCATATGTTTGTGATGGTGTGGCAGTATGCCCAACCTGTGGGTTGCTGTCCTTTGCTTGTTGTGCATGATATGCAGGCATGTGTCCCGTGTGTGCTGGGGACATGGCATGTTGGTTTAGTTTGTTTGTCGTATGAGTTGATGCGCGTGTAGGTGTTGCTTGTACCTGGTTGGCTGTACGACGTAGCACCGACTCAATCCGTGCGTGGAGTTGGATCATACTAAATGGTTTAGTTACATAGTCATCGGCGCCGGCTGCCAGGCCAGTTGCGATGTCACTATCGGCATGCTTGGCTGTGATCATAATGATAGGAACGGCTGATCCCTTGCGAACTTCGCGGCAGAGATCCCACCCACTTATAGTTGGCATCATCACATCAAGCAGAATAAGCTCTGGTCGCTCACGTTCGAGGCATTGTATTGCTACAAGTGCATCGGAAATGTACACGACTTCGTAGTCATACTCTCGCAGTTGATAAATCAATAAGTTACCAATAGCTGGTTCGTCATCAATAACCATAATTTTCGTGGTCATAACAACTCCAAAAGACACGAAGATTGCTTAGTAGAACGAAACGCTGGTGACTAATCTCCTGTCGTGCTATGCCAGTCACGCTCAGACATATGACGTAGGGCCACAATTGCTGTTTGTCGTATAAGAAATGATTGATGATCGTTCTCAGCCAGTTGACTGAGTGTCAAACAGGTATCAGTGGTTCCATGTGTCCCAAGTAATCTAATAGATCGTAGTCGTAGACCAATCGCAGTATCAGCACGATGGGCAATGGTGGCAAGTGCTGGTGAAATCGTTTCAGGATGGTATTCGGTCAATGTATTCATTACGATATAACGAAGGTGCAAATGGTCTTGTTCATCGCTCAAAATCGATAAAAGTGTTTGTATTCCATTTGGGATCGACGTGTGAGTCTCCAGAATACGAAGACGCATCATCAATGGTGTCTCTGTATCAATGAGTAGATTTCGGATCTCTTCGTGTGATCCGTTTGTGTCAAGAAGGTGTTCTAGCGCTTGCATACGTAAAGGAAGTGCTGCATGATAAAGATATGTTTGGATCAGTGGTCGATAGCTATCTCCACCTAACTCGATCAGGGCACCAACAGCTTGGAGCCGTGTAGCGTGGTCAAGGTTTGTATTTTGGACAACACGTACCAGAATCGGCGCCACGCTTGCGTCACCGATTGCTGCAAGTGCTCTGAGCGCTGCAAGGACCAGGTCCGCCTGATTGTCCTGGCTATAACGTAGGAGTGCTGGAAGCGACTCGCGGTCTTTGGCCCGACCAAGGGCATGCAAAATACCAACAATAATGGGTAGGCGAGGTTGCTCATTTTGCAGCATATTGCGAAGAAAGCGCCGCCCATCCATACTGAGATTGGAGGGTAGTTGTTTGGCCGCCATGGCGCGGAGTTGTTCAGGTTCTCGTTGTGCACTCACAAGTCGCAGCAACACAACTTCCGATTCTGTTTCATTGAGCATACCAAGCCCAGTGATCGCTTGTAGACGAAGTTGTAGATTGGCTTGGGGGTCGTCTGCAATTTGTCGTAGAAGTGGCAAAATGCTGCTTTCACCACGTTCACCAAGTACTTTTGCCAGTACACCACGTGTGAATGGATCGAGTTCGGGTTGGGCAAGTAATCGCCGCATGATTGATACACCAGCAGGATGTTCTCGCAAGCAATCGATGGCTAACCAACGTACTGATGCATTGATATCTGGTATAGTAAGGATCGAACTAAATGTTTCCAGTTGGTTGGGGCTGTCGATACAGGCAAGAGCTTGAATGATACTTGCTGTTGCCTGCCCGGTAGTGCCATCAGAAAGAGCATGTAACAAGGCTACACGAGTTGAATTTCCACCAATGACTCCTAAAGCATGTGCTGCAGCTTCCCGGAGTTGATTTGCTTCACGCTCAATAAATTCTTCCAGCGTAGTAGGACGATCTGCTCCGGTGGTGCTTTCTGCAAGCATCAAAGCCAATCGTTGTGCTAATGGCTCTGGAAGGGCATTCTGTTCCAGAAAGCTACTCGCTGTCTGGGTAATGTCGGCACGGCCAACCGCATTACGTAGACGGTTGAATGCACCACTTCCCAGAAGGTTGCTCAATGGTGCAATTGCGATGTTTGCTCGTAATTGTCCCAGAGACTGTATAACAGCTAATGTCGCAGATATATTGGTAGCAGTCTGTTCAAAGAGTTCAATCAGGATGGGAATAGCAGAGAAGTCTTGTAGGTTTCCTAAACTATCGCAAACTCCTTCAATAAGAGGAGTTGGTATGACGGGGCTGCTAAGTAATGTGAGCAGGTCTGGTATGGCTGGTGTGTGCTGAATAATGCCTATGCGCCGCGCTGCCGCCGCACGTATCTCTGGGTGACGTGTCTCATCATGCAGAATATGTTCCAGAATGTCAGTGTGACGTGCTTGCAATGTTGCGATACTCACCAGTTGTGCGTAGAGTGGCAGGCTCGGATCAGCAGCACAGCGAACCACAAGTGTTTCCGAACCTTGATCTGTTAGTGTTCCGAGATATTGGATAGCACCAAGACGTATCTCCCACACAAGTTCTTGATCTAAGACAGTACGGCTAAGGGTCGTATAGGCACGCGCTGGATCACGCTCGACAAGCATGGCTAATGCTTTTTGTCGTACCTCGACAGTGAGATCGTGACACGCTCGCTCAATGACCGTAAGCGTGGATGGCTGATCATTATGCGATAGTAATGATAAGGCATCGATGCGCGCACTGACTGGTGCATCAATATCATCAATCAGGGTCGCTGCAAGACGCAACACGCGTACCTCACCGGCGGTGGTGTTGTTAAAAAATGTGGCAATACCATGTTGAATGTGTTGCGTGACATATGCACGATTGTGTGTTTCTTGCATGATGTGGACATAGATCCATCGTGCAAGAGCCCGTGGTTCTTCAGGTGCTGTTACTGGTGTAGAGATAGGTGTGGGGATCATTTGCGTGAGGATGTCTGCCACAGCCCAGCCAATTTCTTCGGTACTATCCTCGTTGAAGGCCAACTTGACTGCATGTGGGTATGCAAGATCGTTGGGGAGCAGTGTTAAAAGACGTGGAATAATCTGCCCTGTTTGTGCAGGGGCATGGAGTAATTGGTATAAAAGTCGATCAAGTGTTTGTGTTAATTGACATAAAAGTGAGAATGCCTCATGTCGCTGAATCTGTTCCTGATTACGAGCCAGTTGAGCCAGAGCGCTCACGATACGGAGACTCCATAGAGGGGGCGCAGCCTGTCGGTCCTGTAAGCAATATCCAAGTGTAATAATATCGTCAATACGTGGTTTGCCATTGTTCCAAAGGCATTCGTACACAGGCGTCGGATCGTCAATCATTGTGACGATAAATCGTGCAACTTCTAATCCTTCATGTGGCGTGAGTTGTTGGAGCAGATCGAAGCGTGTTTCTTCAACAAGCTGTTTGGCCGCCAGATACATGCGAAAAAGCGGGTTGGTAAAGCGTAGATGCCCATTTGGTGTGGGTGTCACGAGTTCTGCCACCGCAACAGAAGGTATTTCATCATAGGCGGCAAGGAGTTGCAGTTCAGCCAATATATCTGTTGGCGATTGTTGTGTTACATGTGATTCTAGGATAGTACAGAGTGTTTGTGTGTAGAGATCGGTACGGTGTTCTGGTAAGTCGTTTGTCTGTGAGACAATCCATACAAGCATTGCTATTTCAGCTAAACGTTCGCTGAGGGCTGCCAGTGAGCCTTCTGGCTGAATGGATTGTCTCACAGTATCGTAATGGATAGATGGAAGCAGGTAGTGTACCCACTGACTGATGAGTTCGGGCGTTGGTGCCGGTATAGCAAGCGAAGTAAATCCTGGCCAGGCCGCCTCAGTGAGTGGTAATACAATCACGATATTTGTCTCAGGCCAATGTTGTGCTGACTGCATCAGCACTGTACGCCATACCTCCTGTCGATCTACTGGGAGTTCTTCCCATCCATCAATGAGCAATCCACAATCATACAATTGGTCAGTTGGAAGTCGTGCTGCTGCACGTGGAAGGAGGCTTCCTCGTGGTTTTGCATGCGACTCATCACGGAGTTGTTTGATCCACTCAGTAATCAGTATCTTAGGGTCTGTATGACCATCATCAAATGTGGGCAGTGTGATACAGAGTGGTAGAGGATGTGGGCTATCGTCTGTGGCCCATTCCATCGCCAGTTGATGCAGTGCCAGGCTACGCCCACTGCCAATTATACCAGTGAGAATAACACGATGATTTTGGGCAGCTACGTCGCCCAGATGGCATGGGTCGCCATCAGGACCGATCATTTCGATGGGTATCTCAAGCAATTTCGGGAACAGACGAAGGAGCGGATGCTGGGTAATGTCGGTGGCTATTTTGCGGCGATGAGTTCGGAACTCATTTCGATAGCGTAGGCGTTGCACTGCATTCATAGCGACTACTATTTCTGTTTATATTTACAGTTTATTGTCGCTTCTATGCTATCGTGTTGGTTTGTGTGAGGCAAGATGTCTATGTTACAACGGCATTACATAGTTGATATGAGATGCATATCATCAGCGAAAGGTGATAGTCATTGTGTTCGTTTATCAGCAGGTGATACTTTTGTTGAGGGCACTGCTCCTTTGGTTGCTTTCTCTGCTGATGTAGTATGTTGTTCTTCGAGTTCCAAGAGCCGTTCGTGAAGTTTGGTGATTTCTTCAGACTGTGTGCTTATTTGCTGTAGAGCCTCCTGATGTTGTTTTTTTGCCAGGGTTAACTGCTTATGCGTTTGACGTTTGTCTAAAGCGTTACGAATGCGATCCCATCCACTAAAGAGGCCGACCAAAGTTGCACCAGCCAATGCGGAGATAATGATGACTAATGATAGAGATACCTCACCAGATGCAATTCCTAGAAAATAGACATTGACCGTTTGCGGATTTTGTATTCCAAACACAACCATGCTTACCGATACTAACAAGATAAGTGGTAAGAATACGACTTTCATAATATTTCTTTCAAGCTAGAGACTTGACGGGAAGATACAGTCATATCTTGTACAATCGTATCTTCCCATCAATCTGTAGTAACACCTTATATATGTACTATGTGCACAGATTTATGGGTTTCTGTCCTTAAGTTTTTCGACCCAGCCATTCAATTCACGTCCGGCTACTTCCCGTCCACCGAGACCGAAAGCCAACGCTGCGGCAATGGCTAACGCACCTAAGAATAATCCAAAGGCTAGGTTGACAATAGTCGTGGCTAGACCCATTTGTGTTAGTGCCATCGCTCCAACAAG
Organism: Chloroflexota bacterium; assembly: GCA_039178835.1. Taxonomy (GTDB): domain Bacteria; phylum Chloroflexota; class Chloroflexia; order Chloroflexales; family Roseiflexaceae; genus AL-N1. The sequence goes on along the minus strand of JBCDFA010000032.1, from coordinate 2,735 downwards.
TACCAAGATCGCGACACGTGCGATGAGTGCCAGGAGCGAAGCCTGAGCCACACCACTGGAGCGAATAATCTGTGCAGCAAAATTAGCTAAGAAGAGGCCTAACCCAAAGATAATGAGACCAAAGATGATTTGACCTAACAGTACGGTAAATTCGCTAACCAAACCTGCGAGAAGGGCAAAATCAAGCAGATTTAAGGCCTCAATAGTGGCAAACAACATAATACTAACGAGGACCAAATACCCGACTACTTCTGCTGGTGTGCGACGGTTTTCTGTCTGCTCACTTGTTTCGGTCACAAGCCCCAGACGCGCAGGCAGTGAATTGAAGCCAATACCGGTCAGAATGTTCGTGATAAATCCAGACACGATCCGTCCCACTACGTATGCAAGAGAGAGCACGATGACAGCCGCAAAGATATTCGGCAATGCATTAAGGATCGTGGTAAGCATGGTGCTAGCTGGCTGGGTGACGGAGTCCAAATCTAACGCATTGAGTGATGCAATAAGTACCGGTATCAGAATGAAGATGTAGACGATAAGACCAAGAATTCCAGAAAGTGTCAGATCACCGAGGACGTTGTTGAGTCCAACCCGTTCGCTCAAACGGTTGAGACCAGCGGCTGCCAGGAGATTACTCACAATTTGCCGTACCAGTCGGGCAACAAACCAGCCAACCACGAGAATGATAGCCGCTGCAATCAGGTTAGGGAGGAAGTTGAAAGCAGTATTGAGCATACTTTGTACTGGCTGAAGCATTCCGTCGAGTTCTAACGATCCTAACACTGCTGGTAGAAAGAACAAAAAGACTAACCAGTACACGACATCTGCAAGTGTTTTGGAAAGTGAAACCTGCTCTGTTTCAAGTGAGCTTCCCAGCCGCTCATCCAGTTTAGCTGCTGTTAATGCTTTGGAAACGATCAATCGTAGAAGAGTTGCAATGGCCCAGGCGATGAGCAGCAAAATAGCGGCCCCAAAGATTTGAGGCGCGAATGCAAACACCGTTGTCAGAAGTTGGTTTAACGGTTCCGTAACAATGGTAAGTTGTAACGCCTGAAAGAATGCAATCAATACGAAAAGCATTAATACATAGTAGACGACCCGTGAAACCAATTTCTCCGTATTGATGGGTGTCGTTGTTTCTCCCCCACCTGCAAGTGCCTTGGCCAGACGATTATCGAGCTTGGTCCGTTTCAAGGTAGCGCCCACACCAGCAGCGACAATCGATGCGACAATCCACCCAATGATGAGAATAAGTATGGCGCCTACAAGACTGGGAATGTATCCCCCCAACAATGATGTGATCTGATCCAAGAAAGCCTGCATGAAAGATTTCCTCCTTGCTTTATAATAGCGATACTTTCCGAATGAACTGACTCATATGACAATGAAATCGCGTACATCTCTACATGTGGTTAATAATTGAAATGTATATTTCACTGGAAAAGTGCTTCGATAAGTAAGACGGCAATACCAAAGAAAAGTCACATGGTCAATGATAGGACTAATGTATGTATGCCTACATGTGACTTTTTTTCAACGTTAACGTCTTACTGGATATGTCATGATGGTGAGCGATGCCTCTATTGATAAAAACATGTTAGGTGAGTAAAGAATGTCCGTCTTGAAAGAAGATTTACCTTCTGAAGAGCTCGTGTTATTGTGTCAGCAAACACTTCCACACGATACGCGTGCATTTGAAATGCTTGTTGCACGCTATAAGAATCGTGTATTTGCAGTAGCCTACAGAATACTCGGCAGTCATCAGGATGCGGAAGATCAAACGCAAGAGGTCTTTTTGAAGGTATACCGTGGCATTAAAAAGCTCAAAGAGCCAGAAACACTGGAAAGCTGGTTGTATCAAATTACCAGCAACACATGCCTTGATGCTCTACGTCAACAACAACGACGCCCAATACTAGCGTCTTTATCACAGCAAGCAGGAGTAGTAGACGAGAAAACTGATACAAAGAATGCAACAGCGACACAACCCGAAGTTGCGGCTCTTCATCACGAATTGCGTTGGTGTTTGGAGCAAACGATTCATAACTTACATATTACCCAGCGCATGTTAATCGTTTTGCGAGATATTGAAGGTCGATCCTATGATGATATTGCTACCATCCTTGATATCGGGTTAAGTGCCGTCAAAATGCGGATCCATCGAGCAAGGCTCCAGTTTCAGGCATTACTACAGGCAATTTGCCCAGACGTGAAGTGATAATATACACAGCGTATATTTTGATGTGTAAAATAATGAACTAATCATATATGGGAAAGGCAAGACCATGGCAGATCGTGATAATGATTCAATTGATGCGTTGCTTACAGATTTGGCTGATGGGCTTTTGTCAGGGATGGAGTGGGACACATGGCTTGCTGAAAACCCTGATGCTGCTCAGGAGGTAGCTATTGCCCAACGCGTGCGGTCTTTGCTGACTACACTTCAGGAAACACCACTTGAGGTTTCTCCTGATTTTGAAAGCCAGTTATTTGCCTACATATACACAGACACAACACTTTTAACATTATTTGATTTAGGATTTGAGGGATGGGGGCATGTCCTGCTTGAGCTTTTTACAGCAATCTTTGACTTTCTGCCTGAGCCACCAACTACCTCATCTTCATCAGTGTAAAAGCCTAACAATGTATGAGAAGTCTATCTATCTAAAAAGCACGTATTTTTTTATTTTGTGTTGTTAAAGTTCTGTTTGTGAAATTTTAGACTGTTTTTCGCC
>JBCDFA010000031.1:0-35133 GCA_039178835.1 Chloroflexota bacterium | reverse complement strand
TGGTAGGCGTGTGGTTGCCAGGACATAGCGCAGGACAGGTATGAGTGGTGCGTGTAAATCGGTGATCACTATGCCCTCATTGTGTCAGAATCAAACGGAGTACCTCTCACAAGTGTACCTGATTTCAGAAAGTAGCGTTGCACACTGTTGACCAACCTGTGTTTATTGTTTCTCCGTAACGTTAGTAGCAAGGTATGGATGATGGCGTTTAACCTACACCACTTATATACGAGAAAACACACTAAGGAATGAATAGATCATGCGATACGACAGAGTCGTTGCCCTCAGTATTGGACTATCTCTTATTCTCGTGGCGTGTAGTTCTACTGCCGCCATGTCTGATGATAACGTATCACCACCAACGGAGGAGGTAGCTTTGGAGGTATCACCAGAACCATCGCCAATGGACAATCCACCGACTGCAACGCCGATCCCACCCACACCAACGCCACAGCCCCCGACCGCGACACCGCAACCGCCGACTGCAACACCGATCCCACCCACACCAACACCGGAGGCTGCATTGACACTGTTCGATTTCGCTCAACCTGATGCAGGACAGCTTTGGGGCGTGGTAAACGACGGAGTCATGGGGGGAGTGTCAGGCAGTCAGTTTCAGATAGAAGAAAACATCGCTGTCTTTACTGGATTTGTTTCGCTGGAGAACAATGGAGGGTTTGCTTCCATACGGTCACAGCCAGAGTTACAAGATTTGAGCGCATACACCGGGGTGGTGGTGCGTGTCAAAGGTGATGGGAAACGCTATCAGTTTCGCCTGCGTACCAGTTCCACATTAAATCGTATTGCTTACACCAGTGGTTTTGATACACAGCCGGATGTGTGGCAGACCGTGCGATTACCGTTCGCTGATTTTATTCCGACATCGTTTGGGGTGGTGCTGACCGACGTTCCCTCAATCGATCCCCGTGACATTGCATCGTTTGGAATGCTTATTTCAGACAAACAGGAAGGCGACTTTCGTTTGGAGATCGATTGGATTGGTGTCTATGTTGAGTAGATCGCTCGGTTCAGCGATCATGTTCAAGGTGCTCTTTGTAGTTCTATGGCAGTGTTTTAGAGGATTATCCAGACTAAGCATACTCCTCAGAGAGTTTTTCCAGTGCGGGGATGTCGATAAGCTCGATCTTACCACGCCGCAGGTTGATCACACCCTGATCGCGTAGCTCGTTCAATACCTTTGTAACCGTCTCACGGTATGTGCCAGCAAACTCGGCAAGTTGCTCGTGGGTGAGTCGAATAACGGGCTTGCCAAAGAGCCAGTTACTCCGTGCATGATCCGTTTTGTTAAATGTCAGGAGCGTACTGGCGATGCGTTGTGGCACGTTTTTAAAGGCAAAATCACTGAGACGCTGCTCCATATCAAACAGGCGATTGCTGAGGGTTTCTGCCAGCCGCGCTGCAATACGTGGATCACTCATAAGCAGTTGTCGGACATCTTCCTTACTCATCAAACAGATTACACAATCATCGAGGGCTTCGGCAAAATGGTCTTGCATGCGCTGGCCAAGAATGGCCATTTCACCAAAGATATTGCCGGGAATGAGTACCTCAGTTGTGAGGGCTTTGCCCTGTGGCGAGAGACGAAAGAGTCGCACACGACCCTGTTTGAGAATAAACAACACCTCAGTTGGTTGTTCAGGTGAGTAAAAGACTGTGCCTGAGTCTACCGTTTTCATCGGTGCACGTTCAGCGATAGAGGTCATTTCGGCATCTGAGAGATCTTGGAAGATCTCAACTTCGGATATACACCACATAGTACAGAAAGTGCCTTATTTACATAATGAACATTATTGCAGTCTATCAGTCATTATAATACATATATGGTAGCTTGTCTGGTGCTAGGTGTTTTGTTCGACTGTAGATACCTGTTGATCGAGTTTGGACAACAACTCGGTTTCACTAGGATTGCCAAGAAAAATGATCTGATTACCAAGACAATAGGTCGGAGTCCCAAAGACATAGGCGGGTCGCATAGCGTCCTGATCGTCCAGATTGACTAGCTCCACTATTTGCTCAGGGCGTGAGCGACGGACAAAATGTACTCGATGAATGGCTGTTGCACAACTTGGGCATTGATTAGAGATATAGACGCGTAGAGTGCTCATACATATGAACCTTTATAATTGTAGTGAATACGGCTTGCTCGCTTCTGCCACTATACGATGATGTTTCTTGTTTCTCTCACCCAAACAATGGCCCACCACGTATACGGTGTAGTGGGGATATTCTACAGTGCTCGTTTGGTCGGATAACGTAATATCGCTTACATTATCGTGAATGCCTATTCATTGGTTACGGGATGTGTACCACATCTATCCTGCACCAGCAATAACTCTATAGATAGGGTGGCCCACCAGGCTATTCAGAGTCATTAGATTAATCATAAATAAGGGCATGCTCATCAATGCAGGTATCAACAATAGTGGCCCAAGTACCCAACAGACTCTTCCATAGATAGCGTCAATCCCTGCCTGGTTGCATAGTTCTTGATCTGATTGCCGAAAAGCGTGCCAAAAGTGACGCCCATAAAGATGCTGATAACCATATGCACAACAAAGCCAACTGTTGCTGACTGACTTCCGACCAGTGCTGCAATCATCAGCATCATCCCCATCGCTCCCATCATAATGCCTAACACGATCCCTCTAGCAATATCACCGACGGCTCCACCTATGAGTTTTTTGATAATCTTGTTGATTGTGTAGCTATGGTCAGGTCACTCTCCTTGAACAGGTTTAGTATGTATGTGCTTTACTGTTTAGAGCATACACGATAGCGTTTTGCGTTACTGTAAGCCAGTATACATTGTAAGCGGGCTTACACTTAGTTCCACTAGCTGATTAGGATAAGGAAAAGGTGAGATGGGAAGACTTGCCACACATGCTATAATCGATGTATCTTTCGAGTACTACGTCGCTAATACGTATAAGACGTACCCAGGCATAGGTGTCGCTGTTGGTCAGTCGTAGGAGCAATGTATGTGTCAGCGCTTCTCTACAGGATTCGTTCTCATACACATTTGTTGGTTGACAACATCACTTTCATAAAGGTGTTATCGACTTGAGTATGCACTATCTGTAATACGTTCAGGAAAACACACATGTCATACGATGTTGATGAGGCATTAAATCAAGTATTCGCAATCGGGTTAATTGAAAGTGATGAGAGTGATATTCTGCGTCAATTAGATGCAGAATTACAACAACAAATTCAGGCGCGTGCGATGGTTTTAGGCACCGATACGCCTGAGCCATGGGTCCTTGGTGGTGAGCAGGCTGGGGGCTTTGGCTCGATGGCACATCGATTCCTTACTTTTTATACGGAAGCATTACATCGCGAGATATGTGATGGACAAACAGCAATGCTCAAACAACACTATCGAACGATGTTGGGCGGTGCCGATCTTAAATCTCAGACAAAAGCATTGACGCCGATTGTTTTGTCGGTCATTGGTGCCGGAGCTACACTCATTAATCCTTCGATTATTGCGGTTTTAGTCGCTATTTGGATGCTTCGAGTTGGTCTTGATCATTGGTGTGCTGCCCCGCAACGAACCTCCGCACAGCTTAAAAATCCAAATGCCGTGAGCTCAGCGACCTCAACGAATAAAAGTCAAAATCCCAATCATTCGAACTAATAATTAACATTTTTTTCATAACAGGTCATAAGCAGTAACGTAAGGTGGAGAGTGCGCATTATTGAAAGTGGTTAGATGGCTAAAGCCTGTACTCGTAGTATCAATCGTTTGTCTTACAGATATGGACAGGGTGGGAAAAAATGGCATTGCTTCAGCAGATCACTGAGCGTACATTTTATATACCGGGTGCAAACAATGTAGGGATTGTCACGACCGGAGATGGTGGTGCTGTCGCAATTGATACTGGCCTGGACAAAGACACTGGACGTCTCATTCGTAAGGCACTCGATGAAGCAAAGTTAGTCTTGCATGCCATTGTCAGTACACATCACCATGCTGATCATATTGGTGGCAACGATTATTTGTTGCGGAATATTCCTGGCGTAAAGGTGTATGCACCACGTATTGAGGCAAGTTTGATAGAACATCCGTTACTTGAGCCGGTCTATCTCAACATGGGCGCTCAACCATTTGGTGCTTTACATAATAAGTGGCTGATGGCGAAAGGTACACCTGTTCATCATGTGATTGATGATGAACAGATTGAAATTGCAGGCGTGTTATTTGACGTGTTAGTATTACCGGGCCACAGTATCAATCAGATAGGTGTTGCTTTGGATGGGGTATGTTTTGTTGCTGATGGATTCTTTGGTCCAGCTATTCTCGAGAAGCATGGTATTCCGTATGCACATAATGTACAGGCCCAACTCGCAAGTTTTGACAGTATTCTGCGACGTGGGGAGCAGTATTTCCTTCCAGGACACGGCGATCTATTGATACGTGAGTCGCTTGCGGAGGTGATTGTAATGAATCGTTCTACAGTTGAGCGATCTTCACAGATAGTTTCTACCGCGCTAGCAGAGCCTGGCGATGTGTTTACTGTTGCTCGACGTGTGCAGCAGATTCTGGGGCTAGAGCTTGCCGGTATACCACATTTTGTTATTTTTGTATCAGCTGTTGCCGCGCACCTTTCATATCTTGAGGCTCAGGGTCAGGTTCAGGTGACCTTTGATGAGCATGGCATGATCTGGCAACACACTGTGTGAGAGCACCACTACTATCGACTGAACAGCTAAAACACATGGCATACTCCTTGCTTGCCATGAAGGATGCGTTCAACGGCGATGGTAGAACTTCCAGACAGGGGGGCCATTATGTTTCAGCAAGAACAACATCCAACACCAAACACCGAGTCGCTTGGCATCGTCCAGGGGCTGCCCTCAACAACCACATCTGATCCAGAAGTCGACCCGGTAAATGAGACTTCGTCATCATCAGCGACACGTAGGCCGCTCTGGGGGCATCTGCGTAAGATTGGTTTTGCAGGGGTCGGGATCTTTACATTTATATTAGCACTCCAACTTCTGAAAGATGGGGCAGCCATTTATGGGCAATCTATTATCGCGTTTCTCAACGTTTCCAATGCCACCAATGCATTAGGTTTTGGGTGGCTGTTGTCATATGTATTTTTGAGTGGATCCCCCGTTGCAGCCATTGCGGTAACGTTCTTTTCATCAGACACTATCAGTGCGCTGCAGGCTTTCACGATGATTACGGGATCGCGCCTGGGGGCCTCATTTATTGTCCTCTTTGTCGGTTTTATCTATTATCTGCGTGGGCATCAACGTTCTGGAAGTATTTCTATTGGTGTTCTGGCATTATTAACAACCGCAGCGATCTATATTCCAGCCCTGATACCTGGATACTGGCTCTTGACATCAGGGGTATTGGGGGTTGTAGATGTTGGAACGGCCACTCCCATGGCGTCATTCATTGATGTGCTGTATGGCCCGATTCTACGTGCCATTGCTGTAATTGGCCTGCCGGGATGGGCTCTTTTCCTAATAGGTATTGCTGCGCTACTGTTTGCATTTAGTTTGTTGGATCGGGCAATGCCAGAGCTGAATGCCGAACAAAATTCGTTTCAGCGCATTGGCATGCTCGTGTATCGGCCAATAGCCATGTTTCTTCTTGGTGGCTTGGTAACATCAATCACGATGTCGGTGTCTGTATCATTAGGTCTGCTTGTTCCTCTATCAGCCAAAGGCTTGGTACGTCGAGAGAATACACCACCATATATTATGGGCGCCAACATCACCACGTTTATCGACACCCTTATAGCTGCACTTATTGTTGGTGGTCCAGCCGCATTTACGATTGTTTTTGTGGAGATGATCAGTGTCCTCTTCTTGTCTCTGATTATTCTGGCTCTCCTTTATCGACCATTTGGACGGGCTATTTTACGCCTGCAAGAAATTATTATCCAAGATAACAAGACATTAGTTGCATTTGTGTGTATCATGTTAGTGGTTCCGGTTATACTGTTGTTGGTAAATTAAGTTTAGTAGGTGCATCCGCGGTCTCGATGGAGATGCCCGATGTGGTGTAATAGTCATGCACATGTTAATTTATGTTGGCCCTGCTCCCTCACGAGATCAGGTGATTGAGTTTTGTGTTCCACTGATCGAAAAAGTGGCTTCCTCTGTAACACTTTTGGCGTGTGGAGGTGATGATAATCAAGACTTATTGAACGATGCAGTCGAACACCTCCGTATTCCCCCGCATATTCCGCTGACACAATGGGTTTTGCCCGGTAATGCACAGACGGCTATTCTAAAAGCTGCCCGGAAGGGTTCGTTTGATATGGTTATTCTGGGGCGCCTGAATCAACCAATTGGCCGTTTATTGCCCGGTTCACACAGCAAAGTGATTGCGCAACGTTTGAAGCCATCGGCTATTCGTGTCCATGGTCCAGCCCGACCAATCAGGCGTATTTTGATTGCCAGTGGTGGTGATCATCATACTTTTGATGATGTCAATGTAACGGCTGATGTAGCGGTACCATTAGCTGCCTCAGTCACATTAATGCATGTTGTTTCGCAACAGTCGTTGTTGTTTGAGGGTTTTGCGTCTGAGCCCTTTTCTGCTGATGCGTTTATTGCAAGTGATACCCCAGAGGCAACCGTCTTGCGGAAAGCGGGAGATATCTTACGTAAACGTGGTGTTGAAACACAGATCAAGAGTCGCATTGGACCGGTAATTGATGAGATTATTGCAGAACTCCGTGTTGGCGATTACGACCTGCTCGTGATCGGGGCACACCGCGCTGAAACGGCACTTGATCGTTTGCTCTTTGAGGATCTGACAGATGAATTGCTCGATCTTGCCGCGTTGCCGGTGTTGATTGCACGTAGGAATGAAGATGAAGTGTGATATGACCATCATATCTTGTCTCTGCTATTCAGCGTGAGTCAGTCCCTAATTATCAGGTTGTTTGTGAGATGCTGCACTGCTACAGTTGCAGCATTCTTTTTGTAGATAAACATTCCAGCATTCACGGCAATCTTTACAAACAAAATAAACCGACAATGCGTGATTGCCAAATAGAAAGGAGCTTCCCTGTGACAAATCACACTGGTGTAAGTTATAACGATATTGCTCTCAGATATGCACAAAAGGTTGACTCCAAGCCTATGCATATGTACTATGAACGCCCTGCAGTTTTGTCGTTGCTACCGCCGCTAGTTGATAGCAATGTTCTGGATGTTGGATGCGGATCTGGCTGGTATGCCGAGTATCTCCTCAATGAGGGCGCGACGGTTACCGCGTTCGATTTCAATCAGGATTTTGTTGCCCTCACACAGATACGGGTAGGTGCTCGCGCCAGGGTGCTCCAGGCCGATCTGGCAAAGCCTCTGGACTTTGCTGGTGATGCAACGTTTGATGTGGTGATTTGCCCACTAGTAATGCATTATCTGCACGATTGGCAACCTGCTTTTCGTGAGTTCTACCGCGTATTAAAACTGGATGGTGTTCTTGTCTTTTCAACTCATCATCCGTTTAATGATTGGCAGCTCTTTGAGCAAGAAAACTACTTCGCGGTGACGCTCCTGGATGATGAATGGGAAGATATTGGGAAGGTGCAGTTCTATCGCCGCCCGCTCACTAAAATAAGCGAAGACCTGGCTGCTACGGGTTTTGTTGTTGAACACTTGCTGGAACCACAACCAACTGAAGAGTTTCAAAAGGGGCAACCAGACTTGCATGAACGTCTTAGTAAGAACCCATGTTTTCTAGTGATACGTGCGCGGAAGGGCTTGTGAAACGCATTTTTGAGCATCATGTGCCTCATTGCTATGCCTTCTTAATATTTCGATCTCAAATCATAGACTCATCATATGAAGAGTTGTTCCTAATTTGCTACCATTTTCAGAACTAAGTCGTACTATGACCTGTCTATCCCATGATAGAATCTTGCGCTAATAAGAAGTTTTGTCTTTATTGCAAGATAGAGAGACTTGTAATGAATGAAGTAGACATCAGGCGTCACAGTGAAATCATTGATACGATGGGTCGGCGTTTGCATGCGCTTAAATTGCAAAAAGCAATTAAAGGCAAAGGTACTGAACCTCACATTCTGATCGAGATTGAGGATTTAGAAGAAGAAATTGGACAATTACAGTTGTCTGTGAACTATCCAGGATCGTTGGATAGAATAGATCACAGTGTGCAGATCGAGTTCTCTTCTTCTCCTACTGCTAAATATGATGCTTTCCTTCAGCGGTTATTTAAGCATCAACAGTATTGGCAGAATGACTCTCATTCAGTGACAGCGAAATGTATGGCAAGTCTCAAGTATGCAGCATTGGCAGACAATGTATTCCTCGTACACCATTCTGGCACCCACTGGGCGGTCGACGTTGCGATAGATGCTGCTGCTTTTGAGCATACGCAAGAGTTGTTACACACAGGTGATCAGCTACAGCGTGCATTATGTCAGGCATATAAGCAGGTTCAGGAAACGAAAATTATCGATCAACAAACATGCACAAACGTCATCTTTGTTCGTTTACAACCAGACAATCAGTTGAGTATTTTTGTTGTCCTTCCTAACACTACGTCGAGAAAAATACTGGTTTTCCAAAATGTGAATAACAACAGCGAATTCGATTTTGGCTTTGCAGTTATTATTAATGCAATGCTCCAAATAACTGCCAATCTCTCCAATTTTGTTCGTGCGTATTTTGTTGAAACGACTATCCATAATGCCCTGAGATCGTATTTTGGCTATGTTTCTGATTATATCTATACGCGTCAGTTACGATTATTCAAAGAACGGCTTCAGGGCCTGACCGTTTTCTTTGAACCAATCGTTGAATTATCCCGAAAACCATCTATAGCTCGTTGGGAAGCTCTTGCACGCGATCCTCAAACGAACACGAATTATGCACCGGCAGATATTTTTGAGATAGCAGATCTGTGGGGACGCCAATTCCAGCTTGAACTTGACTTGCACTTTCTGCAGGTTGCAGTACATAAGTATAGTGTTGGAGCAAAAGATGCAATGGATGCATCACAAACGTCATATACACATCAACGTGAGTTTGCACCTTTGCATGTGAATGTGTACCCAGAGTCACTGTTGTGTGGTGCATACCGCGATATGATAACAACTATTGAGCGAGATACCGGGGTTTCTATTGGCGATTTAGTATTGGAGATATCAGAAAAGCTGCCTTTACCGCAGCCGAACCACACAGGTCTTGCTGTAGATGAAATGAGATGGTTTCGTGAACAACTGACCTATTACACGGATCGGTGGATCAGTTTCGCCATTGATGATTTCGGGGTTGGTTTTGCCTCCACATCACGACTTTCACGGATGGAACCGGAGTTTGTGAAAATTGATCGAGATGCCTTATTACACCATTTTGGTGGTCTCACGCTTGGCTATGTACAAGAATTAGCACGAGAAAGCTTTGGAAAGATGAAGATGATTGTCGAGGGTTTTGATGATCAGAGCAGAATTTCACTTGCACAGTTGTACAACCTCAAAGTTCGTTATGTTCAGGGGCATTTCTTTGGTATGGCCCAGGACTCTGTCTATAGCCTTAGCGACGAAACTGAGCAGCGAATTGCTCAGTCGCTTGGGCTCTAATTGGTACTTCTGTTTTCGAGCATTCTTACCATTCCTTTCCCCATCATGAAACTGGCCACCCATGTAGATGGCCAGCCCCATGTCCTTAACAAAGCATCTTGGTCTAGCCAAGCACAAAAGTTGAGTAAATGCCCACGAGGAAGAAGAAGACAAACCACGCACCGATCATCCCTGTCGCAATTTTGCCCCATCGATCAACCCCCGCCGAGACCGTTCCGCCTTCTTTTCCTGCACCCGATTGGTAGAGCACCATAATCAGATACGCCAACACCGCGATACCTACTACTGAGGTCACAGCAAATACCAATATAGAGCCCCAATCCATGATGTAGGGATACTCTGTGATGCTGTAGCCAAAGCGTGCCAGTGATACAACTCGGATAGCCTCGCGAACGATGGCTACTACCAGCAAGACTGCCACCCAGATCCCTAGTACTTGTGGCGCCTTTTCTATCGGTCTGCTCAAAGTGCGGAAGTAGAAAAACAACACCACTCCCAACCCACCAAGTGTGATACCAATTGGCAGAGCAATGCCAAACTCCTGTCCCTGTGTAAATGCCCAGAGCACACCAAACAACGCAAAGAGTGGGCTTACGATGATACCAAACTTGCGGCCCAGCCCAGCTACCCAGTTCAGAAAGGCAGGTTCGGCATCTTCGCGACGTTGGAAGTACCACGAGAACAGAAGCAACACCACCGAAAAACTGAGAGTTGCCTGCAATGGGAGTAAGAAAATGAGGCGTGGGATGTTAAACGCGTGGAAGTGAATACCACGTGTATCAACAACCCCATTTGGGGCATACCACTCCATCCAGCGCTCTGGATGCATCGAGACGCTGTTCAACACATGCATAATCCAACCGGCAAAGAACAGTAACACAAATGATGCAACTGCAGACCAGAGCAGTTTACCATCCTGACTACCCTTGAGATAGAACAGATAGGCCATACTATATCCACCCATCACAACAAAGATAAAGCCAACCGACCACAATCCGCTCAAAGCATTACTGGCATACCAGATGGGGTCATAGATGGTCTGCAAGAAGAGGAGTGGTGCAATTCCCGTTACGATTCCCAGTCCTACCGCACTGGTCGTAAGTCGTGCTGTTACGCGGGCCAGCCGAAGCTGATACTCGCCTTTGTGAAAAAATCCATAGATGGAGAATGCACTTGAGCCCAACGCCAACGTCACAAAGAAGATGTGCAATACAAAGGTGACTACCAGCAACAGTTGAATGCCCGGTGGATAAAAAGGAGCACCAAGCGGATCGCGCATCATTTCAAGCATATCACCAATATCCATACATCACCTCCGGGCTTCTGGCTGAGTTTCAGATGAGTTGGGTTCTTGAATAAACACTTCGAGATAGCGTGCCATAGCAGCCTTTTCTTCTTGTGTTCCGATGACAGGATGCATATAGGGAAAGCCGCCAATACGCTCAAGATACTCCTCTATCTCAGATTGGGTCCTTCGATCACGATCCGTCAGGAGGTATGCTACCGAGCGCAACCGGAGTTCCTGGCCTGCGATCTCGATGGCTGTCTGATCGGTTACACTATGACAGGAAGCACACTGTTGAATGACCAGCATACGTCCTCTTGCAATTTCCTGTTGTATAGCTATATCTCCGCTGATTGGCACTTGAATAGCATCATTTGCCGGTAAGAAGGGCAAATTCCCCAGCATACCTTCCTCATTGAGTAGTCGTTCTTCGCTTTGAACCCCTCGTTCAGGAATGTCAGTGAAGACGAGTTGATTGGACGACATATACCCGGCGATAATATCAGGCTTTCGCATTACCTCACGTATACGTTCAGCACCAAAGATGACGGTAAAGAGAGTCAGCATAGCTCCTATCGCAATGATTTGATGCTGTCTTTTGGGAACAAAGATGGCAAACAGAAGTCCGAGGAAGGTGGCGATTAAGCCGCCATAAATGATCGTATATGTGATTGGTGGAATTGCCGGGGTGCGGAGAATGTTCTGGGCATGTTGTGGCAATACCGGATAGTACCAGAATGTCCAGATGAGTCCGGCGACGATCAGCCCGACAAGCCCCATGATTGCCCCGTAGCGAATAATCTTTTCGCGCTCAAAATAGTTTTTCGGCATGCCCGATGCAACCATCAATGCCCATGAGGCCGTGATAACAAACATCATGGCAAAGCGCAAGAAGATCTGTGGCCAGAAGGTAGGATTAAAGAAACCAGATAAGGTTTGCCCATTCTCAAGCCACATCCCTGGTGTGAGTTTGAACGCGAGAATACCAACAATAATCACGAGGGTGCCGGTGCCACCCCAGGCGAGCAACCAGGCAACGCGCAAATGGGTTTTGGGGTCTACACGGCCAAAGGTGTAGTAGTAGACAATGATGCCAATGACATCGATCAGGAACATATACCACTCGGCACCCCAGAAGAATACAAAATTATGGATGAGTGTCGAGATACCACGTGGATTAGCGGCTGTGGTGGTCTGCCAGATACCAACGCCTGACATGGCTCCGAAAACATAAGCAAACACCAACAGTCCCAGTGCACTACGCTTGAGATATTGATAGAGTTCTGGACGATTTTCTCGCACCGCACGACGTTCAAGGTAGACATTGAACCACGCTGCGGCAACGGTAAGATGGGAAACTAATACGTGAAATGCTGCAACGATAGCAATAAACATTGCTGAATGGACAAACAGTCCTTCCCATACGGGATACATACCGCACCTCCTTGACGGTACACGAAACTAGGGTACTCATGGCAACGCACCGTAGTATCAAGCGTTACGACAAGCACCATGTTTGGCATAGATCATAATGTGGATGGTTACAAAGTATGGATACGAACTACAAAGAGAGGAAACACTTTCTAGACTCTGCTTCACAAATATGATATGTACATACTATGAGCCATTTTCTCTATTCTCCCATATTGAATTCTCATTCACAATAAATTCTAGCGATTTTGGATCAGGTTGTCGTTGCGCCAGCGCAACTATCCCATAATATGTGGCACATTTCACAAAAAATGTGATGAATGGCACCGTGACCTGTCGGACATATCGTGGTCACTGTGCCAAGATATATGAAGGCGGGCCTAAGGTGTGTGTGGATCTTCCGCAATTTCAGACAGATAGACCGGATCAAACATAATAACTTTTTTATGTTGAATATCAACAATACCTTTTTCTTGCCAATCGTGTAGTGTACGACTCACCGTGTAGTGGGTTGTGCCGCTTAATTCAGCAATATCGCGATGGGTGAGCGATAGCGAGATGTGCAAATGCCTGTCGTCAAATTGTCCGAACTGGTTGGCTAATCGCAACAGGGTGTGAGCAATACGTTGTTCAACACGCTCCGTTGCCAATTCGAGATATTGCTGTTGCAAATCGGCAAAGCGTTCACTTACTGTACGCAGGATATTGCCCATAATGAATGGATGCAGTTGCGTGAAGGTCACAAACGTTGTCTGATCCCAGGCTAATGTATCACACGGTTCCATGGCTTGTGCAGTGAGTGGTGATATCGTATTAGGCATTGCAGCACTTATTCCTATTACCTCAGATGCGCCAACGATACGGGTACTCGTTTGTTTGCCGTCGCGGGAGCTTTTGAATAATCGCACCCGCCCTGACAGAAGCACATAGAGTCGCACTGCGGGATCATATTGATAAAACAATATCTCGTGACGCTCAAAATGGATGTGGTGGGCTGCTGCCTGTATTGTTTGTAAGGCTTGTTCATCAAGTTCCTGAAAGATTGATACCGAGGCTAATTCAACCATCGATCATCTCCTTTCGCCGAGTACGGCACATGTATCTGTATGCCTACAATGTGTTGCCGGTATGCTCAGATAGTACATATGGAGTGGGTTATGTATTCGGTCTGGTTGGTAGCGCCATGCGCCGATGACGCTACGCTCTTTAGGTTGTGATGAGAGACTGGATATAACGTGGAGGTGGAGATGGAGGTCGATGATCATATTGACATGCACGTGTGAGTACAAATCGTGAGATGCGTGTTAGGCAGACAAGTAATGTCACCACAGGTGCAATGATAATTTCAGTTGTTTGATAGATTCGTCCCTGCAGTAAGGGTGCGGATGCTGAAGTTGTAGGTGATGATGAATGTTCAACACCACAGAGAAGACGTATATGTGCTGGAACACTGGCTCTTTCAAAATGCTGTGTGATTTCATAATAAAAGAAACACATGTAGATACACCACATTGTCATAGCGAGAAGGACAGATGTGTGAAGCCAGTAACGCTTTGCCCGTACAAAATGTGTATCTGCCTGTGTGTCCATGATGTTTTGTGTGATAAATGTCACATATTACACAGGCAGTATAGCATACTTTGTTCTGAAATTTGGTGTTGGTTGTTTGGTGTGTGGTTTTCGTGTGGTATGAGAGTGGGTGCAGAGCCTCCAAAAGCCGCACACCCACCCAGATACTACTCAAGCACCTTAACGACGACTCCAGAACCAACCGTATGTCCGCCTTCGCGGATGGCAAAACGCAGACCTTCTTCAACCGCCACTGGCACAATCAGCTCAACATTCATCTGCACATTGTCTCCGGGCATGACCATCTCCATTCCTTCTGGTAAATGAATAACCCCGGTCACGTCGGTGGTACGAATGTAGAACTGAGGACGATAACCACGGAAGAATGGAGTGTGTCGACCACCTTCTTCTTTTTTGAGGACATACACCTCGGCAGCAAACTTCGCATGGGGTTTGATGGCCCCTGGCTTGGTCAGCACCTGCCCACGCTGGACATCGTTCCGCTCGATACCTCGAACAAGGCAGCCTACATTATCGCCCGCGACACCTTCATCCAACAACTTCTTGAACATCTCCACACCAGTTATGACTGTTTGTCGCGATGTGTCCGCGCTCATACCAACGATCTCAATGGTATCGCCGACCTTCACCTGTCCACGCTCGATACGTCCAGTCACCACTGTTCCACGTCCCTTGATGCTAAAGACATCTTCCACCGGCATCAGAAATGGCTGATCTGTGGCACGTGGTGGCGTCGGAATAAAGGTGTCGATGGCTTCCATAAGCTCCAGAATAGGTCGATACTCTGGTGTATTGGGGTCTTGTGAACTGCTCTCAAGCGCAGCCAGTGCCGACCCGCGAATGATCGGGATATCATCACCTGCAAAGTGGTTTTCGGTGAGTAATTCACGCAGTTCTATCTCAACCAACTCAAGGAGCTCTTCGTCGTCCATCAAATCCACCTTGTTGAGGAACACCACCATGGTCGGCACCTGCACCTGATATGCCAGCAAGAGATGTTCTCGGGTTTGTGGCATCGGACCATCAGGGGCTGCTACGACCAGCACCGCACCATCCATCTGGGCCGCACCGGTGATCATGTTCTTGATGTAGTCAGCGTGGCCAGGACAATCAACGTGAGCGTAGTGGCGCGAGGCCGTCTCATACTCAATATGTCGAATCGCGATGGTAATACCACGCTTTCGTTCTTCAGGGGCATTGTCGATATCAGCGTAATTCATAAACTCTGAACCGCCCTGAAGCGCTAGCACTTTGGTAATGGCAGCGGTGAGTGTTGTTTTGCCATGGTCAACATGGCCAATAGTGCCGATGTTGATATGTGGTTTGGTTCGCTCGAATTTCTGTTTGCTCATGGGAATTTCCCTTCTATGGTACTCATTATTTTGGGTATAGTTATCCATGGCGCACTGATGGCACCCGCGATTGTTTCAGCAATGAACACACGTTTAACGGAATGCGGCAGCTGTGCTCCCGCACTTGTATGCGTGAACCTGATGAAACAGAATGATTTATTTACAACATTAGGACAGTCAGTTTAGGAAGTTGACTCTGGTAGCTCACCACCCCAGTAGTAGGTATAGGCCTCTTCGTCTGTGAGGATCCGAGGCTCTTCTCCTGTGGGTTTGTTGCTGCGCCAGTATTGTGCCCCGCTGTCGGATCGTTCGAGAAAGTGATAGTCAACGAGATCGCGTCGTACTGTTACATGATCACGCACATGGGTAGGAACATACTGCGTGAGGATTGCATTGACTTCCTTCTCGCCATAGGTATTACCTGCCGCGAAATAGTCGGCGAGGTAGGTTAACATCGCCCGATGATCTCCCTCTTGTCCTGGCCAGAAACGTACAACGCCCTGCTCATCAAGATAGTGTTTTAATCCTTGCGGTTGCATAGTCTTATCTCCCGGTGTTGCTGGCATATTAGGTGATGCCAGAATAGTTTGTTGGAGTGCCTGAAAGGTCGTATCAAGTTCGGTTGGTACCAGACGATACCATTTGCGCCCATCTTTGCCGCGTTGCTCACGGACAAAGCTGCCCAGTGATTTCAGATAGCGTGAGACATTCGGTTGGCTGGTATCAAGCAAAGTCATCAAGTCCTGTAACGTCAATTCGTCATGTTGTGCCAGTAAGGTCAACACGCGGAGTCGTGCTGGTTCAGTCAACGCGCTCAGGCGTCCGCTCAACTCCAGTTGTTTCATGGAGGTGTCGCGCAGTACCACCCCGCTATGGAGTTGAGCGTCAAAAAACAGGTAGAGCGTCGTTCCAACTTGCAGTTGAGTAATATGACGACCTGTGTGGCGCGATGGCACAAATACCGTTTCCGTAATGCCTGGTGTCAGACCGACCGCCCCAGCAATATATCGCTGGAGATTGTTGGTGATCGCGTCAGGTGCAATGCCGGAGCCAGGTATCGAGTTTTGCAGCATCTCAACATGCTGTTGGAGCTTGCGTTGCACCTGTTTCCACTCAGATGCGCCATAATCTTCCCAGAGCATCCGCATATGCATCACCACCAGATCATGGAGCTTGAGCGGATCGGCGAGTAGTGCAGCCACTTCGGGTATCACCGACTCGCTGGTGCTCTGCTGTTCACAAATGCGTTTGTGCATAGCCTGGGGTGCTTCCTTCGCCAGCATGTCCACGTAGGCTGCAAAGTCCGATGGTACATTATCGATGAGGAGGGCGGCCCCCAGATGCTCAAAGATAATGCGGTTGGCACGGTGCTGAGGTGGCGCAAGTGCTATAGCCGTCTGGCGCACCCAGTCCCCCAGCGCGGGCATCCGATCTACCATCTCAATCAGCGCAAAACTGTTGAGCACGTTGTAGACTGGTGTCAGTTCTACGCGACTTTGTACAGGAGTGTGTTCTCCATAAAATGATCTAATCATAAACTCACCTTTTGTAGATATACACATATGTGTATATTTGTTTGAAGTGAGTATATATGCTAACCCTGTTTGTGTCAATAGCTTATTGAAGCATGCTGGCCAGAATAGGACTAAAGGTGTAGCTGATATTGATTGGGACCTGAAACTATAACCTTATACGTCTTAGTATACTTTTTAATCTTTTTCATATGTGTTAGGCATCAGGCAGATTGTGTAAATACACGATAGCCTCTGATCGATTACGTACACCAAGTTTGCCCAAAATGCTACTGATATGGTTATGTACTGTCCTTTTACTGATACTCAATTTCTGTGCAATTTCCACTGTAGATGTCCCTCGCATCAATAAATTGGCAACTTCTTGCTCACGTGATGTCAGCGATTCTAACTCTGCATCAGTCACTTCTGATCTGAAATTAAAAGATGCATAATCGTTGTTATCTGGTATATGTCGAACCTGTAGCTCTTTACGAAGCTGTCGTGGATTGAAGAGACTGATCCTATAGTCAAGCTTTTTTAGTGTTGCGACCAAGGTGGCCAAGTCAGTTTCTTCGCGAACAAGTATGCCACTTGCTCCTGTCATGATGGCATCAAGCAGAATAGTTTCTTGCTCTACCACATAACGAGAAACAAAAAAGACGACTATAGTTTTCTGGGATTGTGTGGCAATAAGTTGCCCTACACAGAAACCACCACTGAGATCATTATCGTGCACATTGATAAGCGCAATATGGGGTAGGAAGTGCGTTAGGTTTTGCGCGAGGGTCGTGTGATCTGTGCAAAACTGTGTGACAAAGCTCTCCTCCTGGCTCAAGGATAGTGACAAGCTTTCTGCTGCATATGGATCAGTGTCAAAGATAAACAAACGTATTCGTTGCATCTGCTCTTTCCTCTCTATTCTTACTTTTCTCTTTGAATATTTTCTACCACATACAAATATAACTTTCACGTTCTTCCCTATACATGTAGTTTTACATCTCTATTTACAGAAAGTATGCCAAGTATGCCCTGGAATGGCTTAGATATGTATATGATCTCTCTACAAAAAGGCTGTATGAGAAGACTTGATCGAGTAAACAATGTCATATGGCTAGATACAAAGGCGTGTATTCATGTATGTTTGATGTGTAAGTAAGCTTCCCTACCCACGCATAATTCAAAGCATTGAGGTGAGTAATCTTCCTCACAACATAACATTGAATATTTGAGGATTATTACTCAAGACAAACCATAGCGAATCAGATATGCTATAGTTACACATTTTCAAGGTTAAACCTTACTAGGAAAGGAAGACGTTATGCAACGGTATTACCACGCTGGTATCGCTCTTGCTATTGCATTGTTTATTGGAGGAGGTATATTTGTCCCTAAGTCAGTTAGCGCTGCTGAACCACCACCGACCCCGCATTGTGGGCCTGACCAAATCAATGTTAGTGGGAATGCAGTCGTGAGTGAAGGATTAATGGACATAGAATACATTATGCCAGGACCATACCAAATGGAAGATACAGCGCCAAATAAGGGTGCTGATCCAGAGTGGTTCGATAGTTTTACTCTGACCAACCAAACAGCAGGTTGTGGTTTCCGTGAGTTCGTGAGCTCATATACTAACAATACCAGCCTTACACAAGAACACGTTTTTGTACAGGAGGCCACCGCAGCAACCACCTACTCAGTCGGGGTAAATGGTGGTTTTGCCACAGGCTTCGAGGCCAGTATGGGATTTGAAGCACAGGCAACCGAGACCGAACGATATAGAAACAAAGTCAGAGTTTTACCCGGTAAAACAGTAACGCTTGAAGCAAGTCCATCATTGGACATTTACACTGGAGATTGGTCGTGTTTTTTATGTAGCACTCAATCGGTAGAGGTCATTCGGCCAAATGGTCACTTTAGCTGGTTCGCTGACGAGACATAATACATAACAACTTACATTATTGTATCTATAACCCCGAAGCTGTCTTCCAAGATAGCTTCGGGAATTACCATATGAGGTGAATATGTCATACAAGCTTATCCTCCGTATTGGAACTAGCATCTGCATGCTTCTTTTGATTACGAGTTGTGCCACATTTACAAGTACTACCAATAATCACCCACCAATTGCTTTTATGTCTGTTAAGGCTATGTATGCAAGTTATCTTGATGAGTCGTTTTTTATCATGAATCTGCCTTTTACGTCTGATCCAAGCTTAGAAATCAACGATGCAACTGTAACCGATGTTGAATTTTTGCCACTTACCAATGTCGTCGACCTTCAGTCTTTTGATATTAGTGCGTCAACAACCGAACCGCTAGATGGTCGTATGCATAGTTCATTACATGTTCACTTTGAACCGGATGGTGTTGGTACACATACATTTACTGAAGTCATTTTTCATACGGCAGAACAACAGTATCGCGTTCCCCTTGGTACCGCGCAGGTAGACATCTTTGACGGAGATACAGCAAACGTATTTGTATTACCCCAGAGTGGCGGTATCTTTGGCCAGACAGTGCCACTAAAAGTCAGGCTGGAAAATGTTGCTAGTCAGCCTGTCCAATTACAGGAAGTATATCTGGATCATCCCAGTATTACCTTTGAGGCAGAAGATACAATGGTTGCTGATGACACCGACACCTATTCACTGGCTCCAGATGGTTTTGAATTAATGCCGGGTCAGAAAGTAACCCTATGGGTTGATTGGGAGGTTACCTTTCCTGCAACTGGTTCTGTTAACATGGAAATAGCTCCAGTGCTGGTCGTTTTGGAAAATGGCGTAGAGACCTATGCTTACCTGCAAAATATGGCCTTTAGGAGCGAATAGAGTGTAAAGCTCTTTTTGGTATTTACAACTCACTTAGCACCGCAGGCAACAATTGCTGTGCGGCAATATCTTCTGCAAGCACCGTGTTGCGGTTGCTGATGGCGATCACTATCACGTCTTTGGTAACACCGCTGTATTCAATCGTCGCATTGAACTCGTGTTGAGAGCTACCACCGGCATCGCCAAAGCCCTGCTGGAGTCTCTGATCGAAGCCGAGGCGTTGTTTGGCTTGGTCAGTAAGCACTGTATCACCTTGTAATGCAAGCACCCATCGATGCAGGTCGCCGGTCGTGGAGAGCATCCCGCCATTGCCGACCAGAATCCAGCTGTATTCCCAGGTGTCAGGTGAACTGCAGCCCACTACCTGATTGGGCGTTGATGCAATTGGTGTGAAGCTTTCGCCCCAGAATCCCGTAGCGGTCATTCCTGCCGGATCGAGGATATGCTCACGAATATAGTCTGTGTAGGGTTGCCCTGAGACCTTTTCTATAATCAAAGCAAGCAGCGTATACCCACTGTTGGAATAGTTCTCGTCATCGCCCGGCGCAAACTCCAGCGGCCTGCTCAGTATCTCATTGAGAGCTTCGTCGCGTGTCATTGCCTCGAAATCACCAAGACCTGCTGTTTCGTGATAGGTTTGCAGCCCAGACGTATGATCCACCAACTGACGAATAGTGATACTTGTTTTATCGTCAGGAACGCTGTCGAAATACTGCGTGATCGGGTCGTCAAGACTTAAGCGCTCTTTATCATCTAATTGCCCAATGGCCGTAGCCGTAAACATTTTGGTGATCGAACCGATGGCAAACACAGTGTCAGCTGAATTGGGGATCTCGCCATCACACGAGGCAAAGCCATACCCAACATTGTGGTGTATGGTGTTTCCCTGAGCGATCAGGATTGCGCCTGAGAACCCATCTGCTTCTAACTCTTGCAGCATCACATCAACCGATGTGGTGTTAGGGAACAGAAGAGTTGTTGCGGTGAGCAAAACCCCAGATAGAATGAGGCCGAGAAATAAAACTATGCGGCGTTTGTTGGTTACCTGTAGTAGCTTCACGTAATGATATCCTTTGTTTGTATTGGTTATTCGATGCTGTTGGCGATTGCGATGAGATCCGTCGCATCCAACAAGTCATCAGTGCTGATGATTTCAAACAGGGTGGTGTCGTTCTGCCAGCGCAACATCATGCCAGACCCATCCGTATTCCACACAGGCTCAATGGAGATAGTTGTTCCCGATGCGACCTCCTGGTCTTTGAGCGCATCTGCGTCGATTTCCCACACACCACGCACTAGTTCTCCCTGGAAAGTGCCGATCTGAACATATTCTGCAACTACGTCTGGACCGATTTCGCCAAAAGCAATATCAATATGTATATGTGCGGTTTGCGTGTCTGTCAGCGTTTCCCCAACCTGGATGTGTGTGGCAAAGTGCGTTGTGGGAGGTTCTGTCGAGGCCGCCCGCTGGTGTAGCGTAACCGATGGGACAGCATCTTTGCCGTAATGGAGGGTAATGAGCGGGCTGTTCTCTCTGACGATGGCACTTATAAGGTTATATCCCTCCGGTACCTGTGTTGGTGCATGTATGGGTGTGGTCGTTTGAGCCTGAGCCTCTTCCAGCGTAGGATAGGTAGATGCCACGTTGTTGTCTGGTGTGCGTCCTATGGCGACATCCACATCCATATCTCGGGGCTGCTCGATGCCATCGAATCCAATGTGTGGATCGTGTGAGTCATCGAAGCTAAAGTTGATCGAGAAGCGATTCTGGGCAGTCTGGACAAAGAGTTGTAGTGCCTCCTGTGCCATCACGCGTACCGGTGGCACAAACAACACAAGTGCGAGGGTCAATGCCAAACCTGCGGCAGCCATTCTGACTCTAAAAGATCTTCGTGCAGGTCGACGTTGCTCCTGAGCAGATAACTTTTGCCAGAGTCCTTCGATTGCTTCTGTTGGCGGGCCCTTCCGATATTGATACAGAAAATCGTCGTCGTTAGGCATTGCTCTCGTCCTTCCAGGCGCGCCGTAGCTTTTGCACTGTGCGATGGATGCTCGTTCCCACATTCGATTCACTCATCCCGGTCAAGTGTGCGATCTGTCGATTGTTAAGGCCACTTCCATACTTGAAGGCGATCAGTTCGCGCTCACGGTCGGTCAGGTGATCAAGCAGCGTGGCCAGTTGCTGAATATCCTGTATGTGTTGCACATGCGCCTCTAACGCTGCATCATCGGGTGTGGCCAGTGTTTGCTCAAGGGCGTGCAGGCTCGGTTCTGTCAAAGTCTTGCCTGCCTTTCTGAAGTGGTTGGCCACTACATTTCGTGCGATGCCAAAGAGCCATGCCTCGAACCGGCCCAGGTCATCGTGATACTGATGGCGGTTGCGCCAGGCACGCTCAAACACTTCGGCAGTCAGGTCTTCCGCCTGGACATCGTTGCCAAGACGGTACCGAAAGAAGTTATAGAGCCGTGGATATTGCTCGCGATAGACCTGTTCCCAGTCTATATCTGTCGAGCGCTTGTGCAGTATGTTGCGAAGAAGGCGCATAGAATGTGTCATCACTATACTATTGGCTGGTTTTACAAAAGTATCACACCAGCAATATGCCACGTCTGCAATAGCTGTTTGATCGCTACATCACGACAAAAGTGACGCAATGCCCCTGGAGCATGTGACTTTCGTCATCCGCTGATTAGGTCATTGGTGACTGCACAATCGAGTTCCTGTGAATTATGCTGGTTGCAACAAGAAACGTTACCGTATCGACAATTACGGGAGGACATAAACAATGATAGATGACTCGATTATCAAAATTAACGACTTACATGTGCGATATCAGGAAACCCACGCAGTCGATGGGCTCAATCTCAACATAGGCAGAGGCGAAATATTTGGCTTACTGGGGCCAAATGGTGCTGGGAAAACCAGTACGCTGTCCTGTATCGAAGGACTCAACAGGCCCACGTCTGGCACTATCGAAATTGCTGGATACGATGTGGTTCGTCATGCGATGGAGGTCAAGCAGTTGCTGGGTGTGCAATTACAGAAAACTGCTCTTTTTGATGAATTAACAGCCAGCGAACTCATCAAACTCTATGCGGCGCTCTACAATCGCTATCCCAGCAAAAAACAAATTACGGCATTGCTGGAGCGTTTTGGCCTCGGACAAAAAGTGAATGCCCGCCCAAAGCGGCTCTCTGGCGGACAACAACAACGTTTGTCGCTGGCACTGACGCTGGTCAACGATCCACAGGTGGTGTTGCTCGATGAGCCAACCACCGGACTCGATCCGCAGGCACGGCGCGGGGTCTGGGCGCTGGTCCGTCGGATGCAGTCTGAAGGACGCACGGTTCTGCTAACCACACATTATATGGAAGAAGCGCAGGAACTGTGTGATCGGGTTGGCATTATTGTGGATGGCAAACTGGTTGTGGTGGACACACCGCTGGAACTGATTCGCCAATATGCCCCGGCACTCTCACCAGAGGAAGCCGCACGACGCCAGCCAAACCTTGAGGATGTGTTTTTGCATTTGACCGGACGCAGTCTTGATAATGACAGGAGCGAGATTGCTGATGACGACGCGGCCTGGTTGACATCTGTTGCTGTATAAGTTGTATTTCTGTATTGATGTAATAATATATTCTGGAGGCTGATATGCGCCGCTTTTTTACCCTGAGTCATTCGTTGCTTTTAATCAATCTACGTGATCCATCGACGCTATTCTGGAGCTTTGCTTTTCCAATTGGCCTGATCTCGCTCTATGGAGCCATTTGGGGACATGAGCAGGTTGGCCCGGTGCAGGCCATCACCTGGCTAATGGTCGGGATTATTGTGCTCAACATCATGTCGGGTGGATTTATGGGCGACTCAGCATGGCTTACCGTTGTACGTGAGCAGGGCATCTTGTTGCGTGTCCGCACGACACCACTGCCGTCCGGGGTGTTAGTGAGTGCCTATGTAGTGGTGCGGCTTGTGCTGGTCATCATCCAATCGATCCTGATCGCTGCCGTAGCGATGCTGTTCTTTGGTGCTCAGTTAGTCTGGAGTGGTCTCGCAATTGCCTTTGTCATTGCATTGCTGGGGGCTGTCGTATTTATTGCACTTGGGCAGGCCATTGGCACGATGTCTCCCACTTCAGGTGCCGCTGCAGCGATGGGTCAGGCTGTCTACTTCCCACTGATGTTTGTGAGCAATCTGTTTTTACCAAGCGACATCCTGCCATCCTGGATTACCGAGATTGCCCGCTGGACGCCTGCCTACATGCTGGTTGATCTGTTGCGACCTGCCCTTGTTCCTGTTGTTGAGGCTTCTCAGTCTGTGTGGATCAATTTGCTTGGTTTGCTCATGTATGGAGTAATAGGACTTGTGATTGCTGCGCTGTTCTTTCGCTGGATACCCAGGCGCTAATACGACTATGATAACGACACACAGATGGCTTCTATGTAGCATAATGGAAGCTTCTGTGTGTCTGAGCTATACTCCCATTTATGATAAAGAAGTGTAAGCTATGACTGACTCAACACATCAACAGAATGGTCCAGATATATCTTCATCCAAGCTGATCGATAACTTCTATCTGGTCTGGCTGGTTATTTTTTATATTAATCTTATTCTGGGTGCATATGGTGCGTATGCTAGTCAACCGGATGTACTGTTTAGTTGGTCGGGAGTGTTGTTACTGATGCTCCTTGGCCTTGTGTGTGTGGCATACCATTGTATTTATGCTGCGCCCTTTCACAGGGCAGATTTTGTATGGCCCTTGTCACTACAGCGTGTATCCATCTATTTTGCCATTCAGTCCGCTCTACTCGGCGTGCTGTTGACTTACAACATCAGTTTTATCGGGCTAGGCTTTGCGCTTGCTGGTCAGATCTTTAGCGCCATGCGACCACGGTATTGGCTGCTGCCATTTCTCGTCATTATGGCGCTTATTGCATTTGCACTGGGGTTGTATGACGAGATACTTCAGGGCAACTGGGTACCACTGCTCTCTTTCACTTTTACTGCCGGTATCTTTCTGCTACTAGCTTTTTTTATCTCATTGCTCTACAGGCAGCGTGAGCAGCTTACCGATCTGGTAGATGAGTTACGACAGACGAAGACCGAGCTTGAGCAGTACGCTACTCAGGCGGAGGAGGTGGCGGTTCTGCGTGAGCGCAATCGTTTTGCCCGTGAGATGCACGACAGTATTGGCCATGCGCTGGTGCTTATCAATGTCAAGCTGGAAGTGGCGCAACGGCTCTATGCCAGAGACACTGGGCGTGGTCAGGTTGAGTTGGAAGTCACTCGCGAACTCGTGCGTGAAACCATGCGCGATCTGCGCCACTCGCTGGCGGATCTGCGGGCCCCTTTGTTTGATCGGCACCATCTGCCAGAGGCGTTGGTGCGTGTGGGAGAGGAGATTCGCTTGCGTAGTAATCTTGACATCACCTGTGCGATTATGGAAGAATTGCCTACACCATCGGCAGAAGTCAGTGAGGCGTTGTGGCGTATTGCGCGTGAGTCATTGATCAACGTTGAGCGTCACGCGGCGGCGGCCAGTGCAACCCTTTCGCTGCAGCAGCAGAATGGGTTCTGGGTGTTGCAGGTTATTGATGATGGCTCAGGTATTAAACCAGATGACGTTGCACGTCCCGGCCACTATGGTATCGTAGGAATGCGTGAACGTGTCGAAGCACTTGGTGGTCATCTTCGCGTTGCTGCTCGTGCAAGCGGTGGGACCATGGTTGAAGCGACCGTGCCAATACGTGAGGCAAGTTAGTCACAGGAGAATGCGCGTGAATACGATCCGTGTGCTGATTGCAGAGGATCAGACCTTGATGCGTCAGGGGCTGAAAACCATCCTTGAGTTGGAGGATGGTTTCGAGGTCGTTGGTGAGGCGGTCGATGGTCAGGAAGCGGTTGAGCGTGCGCTGGCATTGCGACCGGACGTGGTGTTGATCGATGTGCAGATGCCTCGAATAGATGGGGTGACGGCAACGGCGCAGATCTGCGTAGCGTTGCCTGATACCAAAGTGATTATTCTGACAACGTTTGATTATGATGAGTATGTGTTCAATGGCATCAAGTCGGGGGCACAGGGTTATTTGCTCAAAGACACCCCCGCCGATGATCTGCTGGCGGCGATTCGGCAGGTGCAGGCTGGCGAGAGCATTATTCAGCCCAGTGTGGCAACCCGCTTGATTGCCGAGTTCAGTCGCCGTGAGACGCCAGCAGAGTCGCTGTATGAGCCACTAAGTGAGCGTGAGCAGGAGGTGTTACGCCTGATCGCCGATGGCCGGAGCAACAAAGCCATTGCCGAATCATTGGCTTTGGCTGAGGGAACGGTGAAGAACTATGTTTCGGGAATTCTGGGCAAACTCCATGCAGCCAATCGTACACAGGCTGTCCGCGTCGCACGTGAACAGGGTCTGATCTAGTGGTTTTCTAGGATTGACGGATTACATTGACGGATTAGGTGGTTTAGAATAGTATTATATTCATATTAAGATAAGTTATAAAACGTAGATTGTGGGCTCATGAAACGGTATTTACTGCGTGAAAACATTGATCAAATATTGGGACAATACGGACTTGGTCTCAATCAGTTTTCTGATATGGCCAACGTTTCTCGATCCTCTATCTTTCAAACCCGCAAACCGGAACAACATCCAACCCGTAGAGGGGGAATGCTTTCTAAAACTGCCTGGAAGTACGTCAATACATTTGCTACCCATACTAGCATGGAGCCAACGGACGCATGGGATTTGTTAATCGAGGAGATTGAGGTAGAACGGAACCCTACGAAGAAAAATGCTTAAGACGGAGAGATCCTAATCTATTTCAGAATGTAATATGTCCCGCGTTTTTCGCCAACCCGCAGCAGCAACCCACGCTCGACGAGATCGGAGAAGTCACGGCGGATGGTTTCGGGCGAGACATCGGGCGACATGTCCTGTAGTTCACGGTTGGTGATGCGGCGATGCTCGACCATATGCAGCAGTGCGGCGATCTGGCGTTCGTTGAGTCCCATCTTCTGCCACTCGCTGATATCGACCCCGCCCACATCGGTTTTGTCATCGCCGATGTGACCCTGTAGCGTCACCAGGAATCCGGCGGCAGTCTCACGAAACTCTGGTTTGGGCAGCCCAGCTTCGGTCATCTGTTTGAGCATACGATCAATGCCGTAGCCAAGCCGCTCGATCAGGCCATAGTCGGCCAGTACCTGCACCAGCGACTCGTTGCGGGAGAAGCGCTCCTCGACGATGTTGTGTACGGTGACGTGACCGGGGAGGCGTCCCGGTGAGTAGCATTCCAGTCGGTCGGCATAGAGTGCGATGCGAATCCCTTCGCCGCGAATGCTGTAGTCGCGATGTGCTATGGCATTGACCAGCACCTCACGGACGGCACCAAGCGGGAATTGTACCCAATCCTTACGCTCTAGCCCGATCATGCGACTGCCCCGACGCATGTTTTCGGATAGCCACATTTCGGCGCGGCGCACCGTCTCCACCAGTGTGTCACGAATGTCTTCGCGAAGGAACTCGTCGCTCATTTCACGGCCCCGGTAACGCACGAGGGTGACTTCGCACTGCGGAAAGAAACGTTCTACGTCGTTGCCAAACAACAACAAACCTGCGTTGGTTGGCTCATAGGCATGGTCTCGTTGCGCGAGACAGCCCCGACGCATCAGGAATGCATTACTATCGGTTTCGGCGGCGGCGCCAACCCGCTGCACATAGGTCGTAATCTTCTGCTGGTTGAGTTCACTCTGGGTGGCGTTGTCGGGGACTAGTCGTTCCCAACTTGTTTCGCCCCGCTCAAGTAGTAGTCGGCGTAGAGCATCAGGTGGAATTGGCTCATCTTGTGTGCCACGACGGTAGAGATATTTGCCGTGCAGACTGTAGACATGGGAAAGGCCAGCCGGAATGGTGATGAGTAAAAGATTTGTACCGTTGTGCTCGGCGATCTGAGGGAGCGGCAGAATGAGCGGTGGGGTGCACGAGAGCGCTGCATCAAGAATGGCATCACGGGTGGCGCTGGCATCGCTCACACCCTCGATCTTGTGCCTTCCGGTGACGCCCACGACCACCATCCCGCCCTGGGCGTTGGCCATGGCGACCATGGTTTGGGCCAATTCATCGATGCGAAATTTGCTGCGGATGTAGGCAAGATACTGGCCTTCTTTCTGGGCAAGAAGGGTATCCAGAGTATATGTTGTTTCCATTCCATAACCTCATCAGCCATTCTTTGGGTATGCAGCATTGTAGCACATATATGCGCTTTCGATAATCGTATTAAAACATGTCCGGCATCCATGGTTGTGGGCCAGCAAACAGCAGGCCGAGCAGGGCTAGATTACTGTCTGATCCAGTGAGCGAGCCGGCTGTGCGTAGCTCAAACGGATTGACATAACCAGTGTAGAGTGCCGCCAGATCGCGTATGTGCATGTAGATGTGTCCCTGACCGCCCGGCGAGACTCGGGCGTAACCGTCGTTGACTTCCATCACGAAACGACCGTTGTTGTTGGGGAGTAGATTATCGCGTATTTCCAGATGGAGTTCTGCCTGTACTTCGTCAGGGTAGCCACGGGCACTGAGCGCACCAACGACATCAACAATACGCACCATCCAGTCGAAGGTGCGCTGAATCGTATGTTTGGGGCGCATGCCACCGATCAGGTTGTCGGCCAGGAGGTAGAGCAAGGGATCGCGGGGGCCACCGCGCCACATCACCGACTCGACCATTGAGCGGTAGCCACTAAAAAATGTCAGCAGTCGCTTCCCTGCATTCTGGGTCGTGACACCCATGTCCAGCACGCGAAGAGGTTGGTCGCGTCCGCTCTGCGTGACGACAACATAGCCCTCAGGCGTACTGTCGCGAACAATCAGATACTTGTAGACGGTTTGATTGCCGGATTTGAATTTCATATCCCACATCCACTGTGGCCGATCCAGGTGTCCGGCAAGATAGTATGCTCGCTGATCGTATAGTTCATAGATAGAACCAATGGCGGCTTCATCTTCGGCAGGGTGTATCTCCAGTGTCGTATCGCGAACATCAATCGTTTGCAAGGGAAGTTCATAGGTGAGTTGGACGCCTGCTCGTTCGTAGCCCACTCGTCGATAGAATGGGAGTGTGGCCGGATAGAGGACGGATAAGGGAATGCCTTTTTCGTGGATTTCCTGGAGCATGGTGCACATTAGTCTGGTACCAATACCTGTTCCACGATGTTCAGGGGCCACACCAACGGCGGTGATTCCAGCGATTGGTACACGTGCGCCACCAAACCACTGGCCCATCTCGATGATGCCCAGACCAGCGAGAACTTCATTGTGTTGGCGCACCACACGGTAGCCCTGTGGCCCCGTGATCCGCATCCACTTTTGTAAGTCGCCTGAGTGAAAATGGAGAGCAGCTTCAACAACTCGCACGAATGAGTCGACATCGTTGGGTCGCAATGCACCATAGGTTATCTCGTCCATAGTTTAGAACCTTGTCATACAAACAGGCGATTGCTCTGTTACAAACAATGCATTCACTGTGCGTAGATACTGCTGGTCAGAGATGGTGGCCAGCCCATACTCATAGAGTTTTTTGAATGAAACAACGCCCATAATGAGTGAAGAGAAGGTTGAAACATCCATCTGTATGGCTACGTTGTGGTCAGATTGATCGGTGAGTGATGCTTTGCCTTCCTGAAAGTGTATCACCAGGCTTTCCTGATTCTCTGGGAGGAACGGATCGTTAATGGTAAGTTTGAGCGTACAGGTCTGTGCACCAAACTGATGATTCTGAACGACTCTGAACAGGGCGGGTATGTTGATAACCCGATACATTAGCCCGACACCAGATGCGTTCGTCTCGTGGTAGGCGTGCGGCATGACATTGTGCGAGTCGTTGGTTGGTATACTTGGCAGATAGTGAAAGTCCTGATCGAGTGTGTGAAAGACAACCGTCTGAAACTGGTCGGCCTGGGATCGCACAAAGGTTATCAGCTCTAATAAGACTTCACGAGACTCATACACCAGTTCTTTGACTTCGATTTCGTTCAGGGTAAAGTTACGTCCTGTATTGGCAGAGAAAATAAGATAGCCGTGGATTGCTCCATCTTTGCGGTACCCGACCATGGTGTTCTCAGGTGCATCGAACAGCGCATTAAATATCTTTATTGAGCGTTCCATCATGCCGTGTGTGACACGTGTGTAGCGATTGTAGCACTCAAGCATATGCTGCTGATCGTCTTTGTTGAGAAAGTCGATATGTGCCTTGCTGGGTCCTTTGGGTAGTCGGTTTGGTGGGAGACGATACTGATTCATCTTTGGGCCATAGCCAAAGCCCATTTGCTTGTAGAAGTCAAGGCGAAATGGGTAGAGTGCGGTCATGCAGGCTCCACGCTCGCGATAGTGCTGCAGGAAGAATGCGATCATCTCCTTGGCAACTTTTTCTTTCTTGTGCAGCAGATCGACCGCGACCAGCCCGACGCCGCCGACGAGTGTGGGTGTTTCAAAAAGGGTCATCATAAAGTCGAACAGGCGCATACCACCGACGAGCTTGTTATCACGATAGAGGCCATACAGTTGCGAGTCCTCGGCGTTTTGCTGAACGTCGATCAAGCGTTGTAAGAAAGTTTGTCGCTTCTCATCGGTAGAGAGGTCGAGCCCTGGGTAGGCATTTGTGATGATTTGAATGAATGCTTCGAGGTCGGTCTCTGGTATGCGCTGAATATGGCTCATGGATTGCTCCTCGGTTCGTCGAACAGGGACGATACAACATTTGGCATATAGGTAAGAGTATGTCTTAACAGAGTATAGCACAGCGGAGAACAGACTTTCGACCGACTTAGGCCGCGCGTCATATGAACATCGGCTGACTGAGCTTGTCGAAGTCAGCGTGTGATGTTGGGAGGGTGCGGCGGTTGCAACTGTTGCGTAACGAACGGCGGAGCAATTGAGCGATTGAGCAAAGAACCAATGAACACAGAGGTACAGAGCGACAGAGACTCAGAGGTGGGGGGTAGTGCGTGGCAGATCAGAGTATAGCCTCTCGATAGATGGAGACGTTGCGTTGTCTTCGACAAGCTCTGGCAACGCTTGATGTTATGGTAGCGGCGGTTTGCAACCGCCGTAGGAGCGACGACCAAGCGGGCGGGTGATCTTCAAAAGGCTCAGAGACCACAGATCTGCATGCTCTCACCAACCGTTGAGCTTCTCAACACTTCGACTGATTGGCTTGCCTGGTTTGTATAATCCCGATGACTGTAATACTGATTGCATGGAGGGCTGCCTCAGACGCTACTTGGATAGTTTTTCCAACATGTGTGCGATGAGTGTGCAGGTCTCATCGATTGGTACCTGCACACTCATCGATTGGTACCCCACCAAGTGTTCCCTGACAATTGATTTCTTCCGCAAATATAGCTTGATAGTCACGCGGAACCAAGATGGACACACACAAAGGAAATTCCACACTTTGGGGCTAAGTAAAGATTACTCCTTTTCGACATCAAAGGAAGCATGTTTGTCGAAATACAGACGTACATTGGGCCGTGTTAGATACCAGATAATGATGGCTGGTACTGATAGGCCAAGTGGTTGACCTGGTGGGTCAAGCAAAAACAGGATTATTCCTACCCCCAGAGAAATACTGTACAGAATGATGGCAGTCATACGAGCCCATTCTTGTAAACACCATAACCCAATTGTAATACCCAGCGTAATGACGATTGATATCGCTACCATAAGCATTTCTGTCCAGTGTATGCCTCTAGGTAATTCCGCATTCAACAGAAACAGAAGGAACACAATAGCTGCTGCTAACACAAAATTTACCACCGTAATGATGGTAATTCCGATTGGTCGACGGTGTGGTGAGGTAGATGGGCGCTGAGATACGTTCGATGGATTTGTTTGCATAAAACAACTCCTTTCATTCTCTTAAGTTCAGTGTGTTTATGCAAGTAGATGTGTAGTACTTTATACTATTAAGAGCGGTAATGCAAGTATAGGAATAACGAGTTTATTTACTCGATGTGCTCCAGATTAGCAAAGCTGGCCAGTAGTTTTTTGACCCCCTTGCCTGGAAAGGCCACTGTCACTTCTTCGTCGTTCTCAATGATTTTAGAGCTAACTACCATCCCTTCCCCAAACATAGAGTGGCGTACTTTCTGCCCTGCGAAGAAGGCCACTGCCTCTGGCTGATTGGCTGTCAGGGAAGTGCGCTGCTTCTCTTTGCTGCGTGGTGTCCGCGCTGGTTCTGTACGAGTCTGGCGAGTGCTACTGTTGGTCCAGTTGATGTTGCTGCGGCTGGTAAACATACTTGTTTGCTGTGTGTCGGTGTAGCCACGCTTGGGCATATGATGGACCAGTTCCTTCGGTATGTCTGCCAGAAAGCGTGAGGTTTGCGAGATGTTAGTTCGCCCGAAGACTGTGCGTCGGAATGCATACAGCATATACAAACGCTCTTTCGCTCTGGTTGCCCCGACGTAAAAAAGGCGGCGCTCTTCGTCGAGGGCATCCATATGGTCGAGTGAACGCGAGTGTGGGAGTAGCCCTTCCTCGAGGCCAATCAGGAAGACGACTGGATACTCAAGCCCTTTAGCCTGATGCAGCGTTATACAGGTGATGGTGTCTTGCTCCTGGCGCACCGAGTCGAGGTCGGAGACAAGGGCTACTTCTTCGAGGAAGGTCGGTAGCTGTGACTCGTGCGGCATGTGGATGTAGTTTGCCGCAACGTTGCGGAGTTCGGCGACGTTCAGCCAGCGATCACGACCTTCTTCTTCGCCGTATTCACGAATGAGAATTGCTTCAAATTCCAGTGTGCGGAAAATAACATCCATCAGTCCGCCCAGATCGTGTTCCTGTCGTGCGTCGATAAAGCTATCGATCAACTCCAGAAATGACAACAAAGCCTTCTGGGTGCGAGCGTTAAACGGAACCGGTGCATCGGATGGTAGCTGTGCGCTCTCTGGACTCTTGAGTTTTTGTATGGCCTGATACAGTGGCACACCAAGTTTCGTGGCCCAGCGTCCCAGTTCGTCTTCGGTGCGTTGGCCAATGCCCCGTCCCGGCCAGTTCAGAATACGGCTGAGGCTGACGTTATCGGCGGGGTTATGGGCGACTCGCAGATAGGCCAGGGCATCTTTGATCTCTTTCCGCTCATAGAAACGTGTTCCGCCGACGATCTGATAACGCAACCCGCGACCGATGAGGGCTTCTTCCAGTGCACGTGATTGTGCATTAGTGCGATACATCACGGCAATGTCACCTGGCTGGTAGTCACCACTTTGTAATAGACGTGCTGCCTCACCTGCGACCAGATACGACTCCTCATCTTGGTCATAGCCTTCCTGTACGACGACCGATGCTCCTTGGTCATTTTCTGTCCACAGGTTCTTATCGCGCATACGTTTGGCACTCTGGTTGATGACAGCCTGAGCCACATCGAGAATCGATTGTGTACTGCGATAATTCTGTTCGAGCAGAATTACTCTAGCTTCGGGGTAGTCCTTTTCAAAGTAGCGGATATTGCGGATATCGGCACCACGAAAGGCATACACGCTTTGATCTTCATCACCGACAACAAAGAGATTACGATATTTGGAGGCTAGTTGTTTGAGCAGCATGTACTGCACATGATTCGTATCCTGGTATTCGTCGGCCAGAATGTAGCGATAGCGTTCCTGGTATTTCTCAAGCACCGCAGGGTGTTGTTCAAACAGGCGCACCGTTTCAACCAGCAGATCATCAAAGTCCAGGGCGTTGGCTTCGTGTAAGAGCTTTTGGTAGTGTGCAAAACAACGCGCCACAATTTCGTCGTAGTAGGTACGTCCCTGTTGAGCATACTGGTCTGGATCGATTAGTTCATTTTTCGCGCCTGAGATAGAGGAACGAATGGCACGCGGCGGGTATTTTTTATCATCAAGATTAAGGTCTTTGATGACGCGCTTCATCAGCCGTTCCTGGTCATCGGTATCGTAGATAGCAAAATCTCGTTCCCGACCAAGGTGCACAATATCGCGGCGCAGGAACCGCGCACACAAGCTATGGAAGGTTCCGGCAGTAAGGGCGGCTGCACGTCCAGCACCAAGCAATGAGTCGATTCGTTCGCGCATTTCACGGGCCGCTTTGTTGGTAAATGTCACGGCCAGCACGTTGTGGAGGTCGATCCCGACATGATCGGCCAGAAATGCAACGCGACGAACCAATACACCTGTCTTCCCGGACCCTGGCCCGGCCAGCACGAGTGTTGGTCCGTCGATCACCTGAACAGCCTGTTGCTGAGCTGTATTCAGCCCTTCCAAGATTGATGCAGTCATATGTTTTCCTTACTTGCGCCGAACTGTGCCTACTAATAGTAATGGTGAGAACAAGTGTTTGTCAAGCGATGATCTTCCCCTGTGTTCACGGGTATGTTCTTATGAAAAAAGCAGTCAATAAACACTAACAGAGGGTGGCCGTTTGTTATCCATATCACGATGTAGAACTGTTACGATAATCACAATATGAATGTTCGCCCAGGCAAGGAGATTTCCATGGCACAAGAAATTTCAGCACAAGTTGTTTTACAAGAAGACATGCGATTCAGTGGCACCGCCGGTTCAGGCTATTCCGTGCAACTGGACGGCACTGCCGAAGTTGGCTCCCAATCGGGTCTGACGCCAATGGAGATGATGCTGATTGGTTTGGCAGGATGCAGTGCCATGGATGTAGTGGCGATTCTGGAGAAAAAACGTCAGCCTGTTCAAGGGCTTGAAGTACGGGCTTTTGGTAATCGTCGCGATACGTATCCGACTGTCTTTGATTCGGTTACTCTGGAATATATTGTTCGTGGGGATGGGATCGAGCCAGAAGATGTGGAGCACGCAATCCATCTCTCGAGAGAACGCTACTGCCCTGTATGGGCTATGTTCGGTGAGAGTGCAACTATTACCGCTACCTTCCAATTGGTACAAGAAGCAGCCGCCCCTATGCCGGGCGATTAAGCTGACACGTATTTTGTACGTGTGTCTCACACCAGCGCCATCCCTACCGCATCGGGGTTGGCGCTGGTGTTTTTGTACTACAAGCTACTGTTACGGAAGAGTACGAATGTCGATCCATTGCAGTAGAAAACTCAGTGTACGTTGATCACCGGTGCCAGGGAAGAACGCATCAGGGGCAAAGTTTCCCGCAGCCGAGGTAAACGTGATGTTATTCCAGCCAGCCTCCAATTGAGTTGGTATCATCAGGACACCTGCTTCACCTATCGTTTGTGCAGAGGTTTGGCTATTATTCACGACGACCTGTAATTGAATCTCATAGCCCAACGTATCTGAGCCGTCATACACAAGCTGCGACGCAACTTGTACCGTAACCTCTTGGGCAATGTCGCTATACACATATATCTCTGCGGGTGATTGTCCCCAACGACTGCCCGAGTCTGTCTCACGTGAGTACCATCCTGTACCATGCAGTGCGACCACACGCTCATCCATACCATCCTGTTCTTGACCATTAACGAGGATATCCGCTGGACGTTCAAACTGATCGAAGGTTCGCAGGTTGATCGTATGCATA
>JBCDFA010000030.1:0-35336 GCA_039178835.1 Chloroflexota bacterium | reverse complement strand
TGGATTTATGAATACAGGTGATAGCCATTTGTGTGGCTACCTCAACCGGACAGCGTGGGGTGATTATGATGTGTTCGGTGTAAAAAATGGTGATGCAATTGTCGATGTACATTATGGTGAACGTGTATTCTTCGAGGCCCCACGTGATTAAGTGAAAGGGCGCGATTCGATACGCTAGCCCCACTACTCTGGGCTAGCGTATCAGTATGGTTAAGATTTAACGTACCAGCTCGCCTGTTTTGCGGAGAACAGAGTACTCGACGCCAGTCAGCCGTTCTGATACCTCCCACAATCGCTTGGCATCAGCTTCGTTATAGGCCGCACGTGCTGCCCGGCGGCGTGCAGGATAGCCACGCAACTGCAAGAAGCCATCGGGGCCAAAGTGCTCACTCCCCTTTACATCTGGTGCTGTCGCTGCATAGAGTTGTGGCAGGGCACCCTGTGCCTGACTCTGGGCCATCGAAGGCATCATCGCGCCATAGGTAAATCGCTCAAGCTTTGAGCCACTCGCGTTAGCTGTGTTGACCTGTAGATGTGTCGAAGAGAAGCCAGGGTGGGTAACAGCGCTGATGGTGTCGAAGCCTGCCTGTTCCAGACGACGCTGCAATTCAAAGGTAAATAATACATTGGCAAGTTTGCTCTGGGAGTAGACTTGATAACGTGAGTATGACTTGGTATGTTGGAGATCGTCAAAGTTGATTTTGCCCATGTACTGTGCGCTACTACTGACGTTGACAATGCGACTGGCAGGAGTCTGTGTGATTGTTTCGATCAGTAATCCGGTCAGGGCGAAGTGTCCCAGGTGATTGGTACCAAACTGTGCCTCAAAACCATCGGCTGTCTCCTGGCGTGGAGGTGCCATGATCCCGGCATTGTTGATCAAGATGTCGAGGCGAGTATAACGATCCGTAAACGCTTTGGCGAACTGCCGTACTGAGGTGAGGCTCCCTAGATCGAGTTGCATAACCTCGACTGAGGCGTTAGGAAATTGGGCCAGTATTTGTTGTTGTGCTTCGTTGCCTTTGGTTGTGTTCCGACAGGCCATAACGATTTGTGCTCTCTTACCTGCGAGTGCCAGTGCGGTTTCGTAACCAAGGCCGCTATTCGCTCCAGTGACCAGTGCAATTTTTCCGGTTTGATCAGGTATGTCGTTCACAGTCCATTTGTGATCGGTCGTCATAGTTGTTTCTCCTAAAAATTTATCGAACGTTCATTTGATATCGCAAATAAAAAATTATCTACGTATAGCATCCCAGCAAACATCAACAACCTGTTCGATGGTTTCATTGTTCAAATCAAGCGCTCCGGTTGTGTGTTTACGGGCGATAGAACTGGCGACGTCAATGGTGAATGTCTCTAGTAACGCATCTGGTAGTTTCTTGATGACTTGTTCGTGAGTAGCACGTTCAATCAACATGGTCACGCGTTGGATGTAGGCTCCTAAATCCTCATGGATGGTGGCAGTATTGTAGGGTGAACGGTCGAATTGCTCAATAAAAGCGGCCTCCTGTGGTCGTGCAATCAGATATGTCATCGTATTCCTGATCATACAACGTAGCTGTTCACGAAGCGGTACACTCTCATCAAGATCAGTTACGATGGCATACATAAGCCCGGCCTTGATCGTTTTGTAC
The DNA here is from genome assembly GCA_039178835.1 of Chloroflexota bacterium. Lineage (GTDB taxonomy): Bacteria > Chloroflexota > Chloroflexia > Chloroflexales > Roseiflexaceae > AL-N1. The sequence continues at coordinate 33,702 of JBCDFA010000030.1, read as the reverse complement.
AACTCAACGATGAGTTCGTCTTTGCCTTCAAAGTAGTGATAGATCGTGGCGGCGCTAATCTTGGCCTCTTTAGCAACTTTCGACATCGACGTGCCATGAAAACCCTGCTCAGCGATGAGATTGAGTGCGGCGCGTAAAACGAGGGCCTTGGTGTCTTTACTTGTCGAGCTAATATGTTTTTGCATACTATTTTTTCTATCGAATGTTCATTTGGGGAAATTGTATCAGCGAATCTGTGGTGTGTCAAGTGCGTATTTGGGCGTTATCCTATGCTGGGTCTTGTTGCTTCATTGGGTAGATACGCTGCGGTTGTGTTGGCGGTGTGGGTGGGGAAGTACTCGTGGGGATGCGGCTGTGTAATACGACTGTCAGAATCGTGGTGATGGCCATAACGGTGGCGATAGCAACAAATTCGGCGTTGAAGCCGGTGGCCAGAATGACGCGTAGCTCGTGCATAAAGTAGGTGTTCTGTAGCCAGTCGGGCAGCCCCCAGACCGGCAGCACATTGCGGCTCAGATAGAAGGCACTGACCGGCATGTCTTCGATCTGTCCTGGATCGTGGGGAATGAGATACCAGTCATAGCGCACCAGCAGCAGTGTGGTCCAGGCGCTCATCAGCGCAGCCAGTGTCACTGGAAGTGCGGCACCCCAGCCGCGCAACGCATTGAGCAGCAGTGCCAGACCGATGATAAAGCACGGTGTTAGCACGATCAGGCGACGGCCACCAAATGCGCCACCGCCATGCCACTGCCAGATCGAGGCATTGTACCCCAGGTACAGCGCACAGGCGATGCCCAGACACAACGCTTGCCAGCGGCTGTGTGGCCACAAAAACACAAGGCCGACCAGACCGGCGAAGAAGGCGGGGGTCCATGGCAACAGACCATGCAAGTGCGAGAAGAGTAGATGGACGCCCTTAAATGATTGAGGGCTGATGTAGTTTGAACCCTGTGGTGCAGTAAGGAATGAACCAAAGATGATTTGCCATGCGATCATCTGTGGGCTAAAGACCAGGATCGCCAGAAGTGCTGCCACGACTCCACCAACAAACAGTTGTCGCAACTGCGATAGGCGTTGCGGCTGAGCAGAACGGATTGCACCAATCAGCAGTCGCAGAAACGTCAGTCCTGGTAGAATCCAGAGGATCGCACTCATCCAATAGATCAGCACAATGCCCCCGGACGCTACCCCCATCACTGCCCAGCGACGAACCGTTGGTTGTTCCTCCAAACGTAACCACACCAGAACAAACAGCGAAGTCATTGCGGCGGAGAGCGCATGGGCAAAGCCACCTTCGCGCATCGTGTAGTAGAGCAGATTCGAGCCGAGCAGTGCGGTGACGACCGCCAGCAGGGCAATTGGTGGCGAAACCCAGCGGCGACAGATGCGGTAGCCAGTGAACATAATGACAAGTGCTGCGAGTGCGCTGGTGAAGACGCTCAAAACCACATAGGGATCGGCATAGCCATCGGCTTGCCATGGAAGCCCCAACGCCTGCCCGGTCTGCACAATCACATGGGCCACGCTGTAGAGGGGACTCCAGAGAATCGCCGGACCGACTGCAAAAGGGTTGATAAAGTGGCCGGTCTCGGTCATCAGGATGTCTTCGGGATGGGGTAAATGGCGGAAGGGTGCTTCGACATATTCGTTGTCGAATTTGAGATCGCCATCAATGGTGAGTGAGCGCAAGTAGACATAATATCCAACGCCATCGCTTTTGATGGTGGGTGCAAAGGTCAGCAGGAAGACGCCCACAAAGATGATGGCAATCCAGCGAAACGCCTGGTGGTCGGTGCTGGGCCAGAGCTTGGGCAAGCGGCGCAGAAGTGCCATCAGCCCAAGCGCACTTGCCACAACAACACCTCCGATGACGACAAATGAGGCAATGACCAGTTGTGCGTCTGGTACGGCCCATCCTGCGATGATGGTGAGCAACAAAGCGAGAAGTGGTAGCAGCCCCATCCAGCGTGATGCGAGGCCAGCCAGCCAGGTACTAATCGCCAGCAAGAGCAACCCCAGCGGCAAAAACGGGAGTGTCCACAGTTCACGCAGCAGCCCCTGTGATGTTGGTCCAGTGAGTGCACGTAGCTCGATCTGTTCGACGGCTACGCCCAGTTCGCGTGGGTCGCCATCGAGCGTAAGGCGCGGGCTGTCGAGACCGAGGCGCAAGGCACCGCTATTTTCTGGATCAATCACCAAGGTGTAGGTGCGTAGCTCATTGGCCAGCGTCACCTCAGCTAGCTGTTCTTGATTGAGCAAAAGGGTGGTCTGCTGTGGGCCATCTGGCTGCGGTGGCGCCAGCATATGCAGGTCGAGTTGTAGTGGTACATCGGTGGGTGCTGGCCAGAGTTGCACTTCACTGCTCAGACGTGACCAGCGAAAGTCGAGTGCGTCGTTGGTAGTACTCTGCTCCGGCGCGTGAAAGTTGATCGTGTAGCCATCATCCAGTGCTGCACCAACATCGATGTGTTGGTGTGCGCGGGCATGCCATTGCCAACTGGCACCAAGAATTATGGTCAATAGCAACAAAAGCCATTGGACAAGCCACCCGGCCTTGCGATTCTGTATCGGCAGTCGACCTGCAACAGTCACTGGTAGCACGCTCCTGCATACCACGTGCCGCACTCGTCTTTTTTATCCTACAAAAATAGCAGGCGAGTACGATACGGTATGGTTGTACTGGTTCAAGCGCGGGCTATTATAGCACAGTGGATGGGCCTACGGAAGGATGAGGTGCAGGTCGCCAAATTCGTGCCAGCGGTAGCGCTCGCGCAACGCTTCGGTGTAGGCCAGGTGCAGATGCCGCCGATTGGCCAGCGCCTCGAGCATCGCGAGGTGTGAGGCACGCGGCTCGTGCAGTCCAGTCAACAGGCTGTCGATGGCGCGTATGCCGCGTTGAGGTGTAATAACGAGGTCGGTCCATCCCGCGCCTGCGTAGGTTCTGCCCGTCGTGTCGGTCACCGTTTCGAGTGCGCGTACCACAGTCGTGCCCACGGCGATGATGCGTTTGCCATTGGCGCGGGCTGCATTGACCACATTCGCAGTCTCGGGTGACACACGGTAGTATTCTTCGTAGGGTGGCTCGTGCGCTTCGAGGCTGGAGACGCCGGTGTGCAAAATGAGCGGCACCACCTGAATACCGCGTGCGACCAGCTGGGTAATGCAATTTGTTGTAAAAGGGCGACCAGCCGAGGGCATTTCGGCGCTGCCGGGCTCGGTTGCGTAGACGGTTTGATAATATTCAGCAGGCCAATGCTGTGTAACATAGCTGTAGCGAATGGGAGTGCCGTACTGTGCCGCATACTGAGTGAGAGGCTCAGGTGTGTGCAGGCGGGCGATCCAGAGTCGTGGGGTAGACTCCTGGTGGTGTGGTGCAAGAAGTGTGACGGACGCGCCACCGGGCAGTTGGAGTGTTTCGCCTGCTTTGGCGTCGTAGAATGGCTGTGTGGTGGTGACTCCGGGCTGGCGCACCTCGACGATCCACAGTTGGGCGGGCAGTTGTGTGGAGAGGTGCACTACAAGTTGCTGACCATCGGCGCGAGTGGCTTCGAGGGCAGCGTTGAGCGTTCCGCTTGTGTTGATAACAACGACATCGCCTGGTTGCAGCAGGTCTGGCAGGTCGGTGAAACTGGTGTGCGCCACATGGTCATTCGATTGGTACGACACCACGAGGCGCACCTGGTTACGTGTGAGTCCGCGTGCCTCGGGTGGCTCGTGGGCTTCCAGTTCCGGTGGGAGGGTAAAGTCAAGCGTGTCCAGAATGGGCGATTTTGTTGGATGTGTGGGCGGGGTTCGGGCCACTCTGGGTGGTGTGTGTTGCACAAGTTGCATTTCAATACTCCTGCGTGTTCGTGTATTCCAGCAGACACACCTATGTACGATACTGCTGTACACGCATGCGATAGGCATTGTCTCTAATTCAGCTAAGGGAATGGTGTAAATCTCTCGTGTGCGTTTGTGAATCAGACTCAGTTGTCGGTGACGGCCTCCGTGATCTGGCGGGCCTGATAGCGCCCACTGGGCCGGTTGCCGGTGAGCAGATCGATCAGACCAGGAACACTATCCTCCGGTAGTCCTCGATCAGAGATGTCTTCGCCGGGGAAGGCTTCCTGATGCATCTGGGTCTGCATATCGCCAGGATCAACCCAGTAGACAAGCCAGTCGGTTTGTTCGGCAGCCAGTATGGTAGAGAGTTGTTCGAGAGCGGCTTTGCTTGAGCCGTATCCGCCCCAGCCGGGATATGCCTCGGTGGCGGCGTCGCTGGTAATGTTGATGATTCGTGCATGCGGTTTGAGTGTTGGTCGCAGCGATTGGAGCAACGCAAGTGGTGCGATAGTGTTGGTACGATAGACGTTTTCCAGTACGTCCAGGGGATAGTCGAGCAGATGTGGTTGTGGGCTGGGGCCAAGGATGCTGGCGTTGTTGATGACTGTGTCGAGACCGCCGACTTGGTTGGCAGCTTCTGCAAGCTCATCACGATGGGCCGCATCGGTCACGTCGCCGGGGAGCGCAATGACGCGGGTGTGTTGGGCCAATTCCTCGCGAGCAGCTTCGAGAGCTTCGGCACCACGCGCATCGATGATGAGTGTCCAGCCAAGTTGAGCAAGTTCACGTGCGAGTGCGAGTCCAAGGCCACGGGAGGCGCCGGTGATGAGGATGGTTGGAGTGTTTGAGGTGTTCATATGTTAGTTCCTTTACGATGAAGTTTCTGGTGGTTATGTTTGCGATATACTGGTAGTTTATCGCATCTTGAAGCCAATTGCCTTGTACGATGGGGCAGACTGTTTGTACGAAAAAGGATAGAGCGCACGCTGTCCGTTGGTACAGGTTCACTCTTTGTCTGGCAGATGAGTTCACACTTGCGTATTTTTTGTTGTCTAATCTAGTAAGTGCAATTTCAATACATGAGGTATTTCTAATGGACAGACTCAATGGAAAAGTGATTGTGATCACGGGCGGAGGAAGCGGCATAGGACTAGCCACTGCCCAAACGTTTGCACGCGAGGGTGCTTCGCTGGTGTTGTTTGGCCGTAGTGCGGACAAACTAAGGGCCGCTGCGACAGCTATTGGCAAATCTGCTTTGACGGTTGTCGGTGATAGTGCCAATCTGGAGGATATTGATCGTCTAGTTGCGGAGACTACGCAGCGTTTTGGTCAGGTTGATGTGTTGTTCTTGAATGCGGGAACCGCACCGTTTGCTTCTATCGAAATGAGTGACGCAGCATTATTCGATGAGTGTTTCAATATTAATGTCCGTGGCCGCTTCTTCGCCATTCAAAAGTTTCTCCCCCATCTGCGTACTCCGGCGTCGATCATCTTGACCGCTACCGGACTGATGCACAAGCCACTACCGGAGTCATCCGTATGGGCGGCGGCAAATGCTGCTGTCCGTTCACTGGCGCAGTCGTTGTCTGTCGATCTGGCAGCGCGAGGTGTTCTTTTGAATGTCCTTAGTCTTGGCCCTACCGATACGCCTATCTATGATGGCTACGGAATGCCGCCCGAGGAAGTCGAAGGGTTGAAGTATGGTTTGGCTGAGCAAACGTTGCTCAAGCGCATGGCACAGGCACAGGAAATGGCCAACGTTGCATTGTTTCTGGCCAGTGATGAAAGTAGTTATGTCGTTGGTGCAGAGATTGTTGCCGATGGTGGCTACGGATTGCGATAAAGGAAGCAACAATGTACGACGTCATCATTATTGGTGCCGGGTTCGCCGGTGTTACTGCCGGACGTGAGTTAAGCAGACGGGGTTTGCACGCGCTCATTCTTGAAGGACGCGACCGGATTGGTGGTCGGACATGGCGAACCGAACATGAGGGTCAGCAGTTTGAACTTGGTGGTGCCTATATTCACTGGGCACAGCCACATGTGTTAGCAGAGGTTACCCGTTATGGGCTCAGTATCGTGCCGGGTGCGGATGCAGCGGTGCAGGAGGTGCGGGTGCTGTCCGATGGAGCACTGCACATCTTCGATGTGGAGCAAGGATATACACTTTTAAGTGATGCCTATACAGCGTTGTATCAGGCAGATCCGCACCCCGATCAACTCTTTTCAATTCCGTATGATCCACTTACTCACAATGACTGGATGGATCATGCACACACATCACTGGAGGATCAGGTAAAACAACTAAAGCTTGATCCAATTCTTCAGGATGCCTTATCTGCGATGCTTGCAACTGATATGAATGCATCTTTACAGAATGTCGCATTGATCGAAATGTTGCGTCTGCGTGCACTGGTAGGGAGTAACGATTTTCAGAAACTCGCTGAAGTCAGTGGCACCTATGTCATCAGTGGAGGAACCACGGCACTACTCCAGTGTATGCTTCAGGACAGTACCGCCGAGATACACACTGGTCAGGTAGTCACACACATTGACCAAACCGGACACAGCGTGGTATTGCAGACAAAGGATGGGTCACGTTATGAAACACAGGTAGTGATCGTCGCTACACCGCTGAACACCTGGGCAAATCTGGTGTTGGTCCCCGCACTCAGCGATGCCAAAACCACCGTGTCACGCCAGCGACATGCCGGTGCAGGTTTCAAATGCTTTGTGCGCCTCACCGGGCAGATGCCGGGATTGCTGGCCCTGGCACCCGAACCACATCCGTTTTCATTCCTGACCACGAGTCAGGTTGAGGACGACAGCACGTGGATGATCGGTTTTGGACCAATTGCCCCTGAAGCTTTTACACCTGCCTGGGCGCAAGCAGCCCTTGAACCATTGATACCCGATGTTTGGGTATCAGAAGTGTATGGCCATAACTGGTCTGTTGATCCGTTTTCGCAGGGCACATGGGCCAACTATAAACCAAATCAAGCGGTATTATTGAATGAATTGACTTGTTCTGAAGGGCGGGTGTTCTTTGCGAGTGCCGATATTGCACTTGGGTGGCGTGGCTACATTGATGGCGCGATTGAGTCCGGGCTACGTTCAGCCAGACAGGTGCAACTGTATTTAGGAGGTGAGTCATGCAAATAACTGAGACTTTACACACGAATAAAGAGATTGTGGCAGAGTTTGTAGAAGAATTAACCAATCGACATAACCCAGATGCGTGGCAGATGTATTGTGCCGAAGATTTTCGCCATCATTTCAACCTGCCGAACATACCGTCTGGGTGTGATGGCGTGGAACAGTTGAGTCGGGCTATTCTTACGGCTTTTCCTGATGTCCATGTTACTATGGATCTGCTGTTACAGGAGGGTGATACGGTCGTTGAGCGAGCGACGGCGACGGGAACCCACGCGGGTGAGTTTATCGGTATCGCACCAACTGGCCAACGGTTACAATGGACCGAAGCACATACGTATCGCCTGCGTGATGGCAAAATTGTCGAGCATTTTCCTGAAATTCGCCTGGAGATGTTGTTGGCACAGGTGGCCGGGCGCAAGGACTATTTTCAGGCTCCACGCCGATCTGGCCTGAGTCGCATCATTGCGTTAGCAATGTCAGCCGCGTCGGGGTTCTATCGCCCTCCATTGGATCGCCATATCCCTTATGAATGTCAACGGCAGGAGCGTAACCGTACAGTTGTTGCACGGTACATCGAAGATTTCAAGAACCAGCAAAAGTTTCTGGTCTTCCCGCAGTTGTTTGCGGCCGACTTTCGTCACCACTTCAATTTTCCGGCACTCCCGCATACAATGGAGACGTTTATTAGCGTTGGGCAGAATTTTCTCGCAGCCTTTCCCGATGTCCGGGTCGAAGTACAAGATATCCTCGTTGACGGTGCGTATGTTGTGGAGCGCAACCAGGTCAGGGCAACGCATAAGGGCACGTTTGCCGGTATCAAAGCGACAGGCCGTGCCGTGAATTGGACAGAAACACATATATATCGTTTGAAAGATGGGAAGATTGTTGAAAACTGGCCGCTGGTCAATTTTGAGCGTATTCTTGCTCAGATTCGGTAATGGAAAGACGGGCGCGAGACTCTGCGTCTCGCCAGCTATACATAAGGGCAATGCCAATGCAAAAAACTTCGATGGAAATCATCCAGCGCTGTCTTACAGGTGATGAGGCAGCGCTGGAGCAACTGGTAGTGAACATCCAAACCCGTATTTATAACATCGCGGTACGCTTTCTATGGGAGCTGATGGATGCCGAGGATGCAACACAGGAGATCTTGCTTCGAGTGATTACTAACCTTTTCAGTTTTCGTGGCGATAGCTCGTTCGAGACATGGGTGCATCGTATCGCGGTCAATCATCTGCTGAATCTGAAGAAACGCACCATTGAGACGTTGACGTTTGATGAAGGTGCGATGCATATCAAACAGGTGGCAGAACGATCCGAGTATACCGAGCCTGATCGTGATCTGTTGGCAGAAGAGGTCAAGATTAGCTGCACAACGAGCATGCTGATCTGTTTGTCACGTCCGTTGCGAATGGCTTACATTTTGGGTGAAATCTTTGAACTCAATAGCGTCGAAGCCAGCCATGTATTGGAAATTACACCAGAAACCTTTCGCAAACGACTGTCGTTGGCCCGTTCACAACTGCGGACGTTTATGCAGGCGAACTGTGGCATTTTTGACCCAGACAACCCCTGTCGTTGCACAAAGAAAATCACCTACGATGTAGCGATTGGGCGGATGAACCCGAAACAGCTTCGTTTTGCCGACAAAGGTGCGATACCATTGGTTCCATCTGAGATATTGATGAAGGTTGAAACGCTACGCAATGATGTGGCTATCCTCCGTAGCCATCCTGAATACAAAGCACCAGAACGACTACGCACTGGACTCAAAAACCTGATTAGGCTGCGCGGAGCGGATATTCCTTAAATCGGGCCTCTATTTATAGTGGATTGACCAAGTTAGATGAAATGCAGAGCGTGACAGTAATGATCACGCCCTTTCCTACTATGTTATTTCGCGTACAGACCGCCGGTTTCCTCTAACCAGTCAGCGATGCGATCAGTTGCTTTTGGTATGTCGTTGTCTGAGAGGTCGAGGTGCAGTACGGGCAGGCGTGACTCCGCTGCTAGTTGGTTCATCAGTTCTTGTTCATGAACGAATTGATCAAGATCATCGTACTGGGAGGGGTTGCCCGAGACCTTCAGCCGTTCTGCGCGTGCTGCAACAAACGACTCTGGCGAGCGATAGCAAATCACCAGGTGGAACCCCAGAGCATCCAGCCGTTCCTCGAGCCATGCAAAATCGTAGTTTTTATCATAGGTTTGCAGTTGATGTGCGCGTGTCGAGAGATGAAATCGGTCGATGATCCATGAGTAGTAGCGCTGTAGCTCAATGAGCTTCATCCAGGTGCTATAGGTCTCCATGGCCAGTGCTTCTTCTTCAGGAGCAAAGTTAATCAACCCACGACCCCATGGAAAATTGGTAAACGCACACCATTCAGCTGAAATGACTGGCGAATGATAGCGGTATTTGCGTGGACCAACAATACGAGGATGTTCATTGAGTGCAAAAGCGATGTCGGTTTTGAAGGTAAGTCGGGTACCCTCAAGAATAATTTTAGGACATAATTTATCTCCCATAAGATACGATCCTTTCTTCATATATCTGAGTTTGCAAGTACTTGATTATACGAAAAGTTCTGAATGCGATGATTATATTACTCTGTACAGGCAGAACTATACGCCTCATATGGGTTGTGTCAAAAAAGCAGTCTATGACTTGACGGAACACTGTTGTTCTACCCATGCTTTTCTGGGTGTGTTCTAACCACTCCCGTTCACCTTCCATCTACATGAACAAAAACGTGCGCTCGGTTTTTCTTCCAATGATTGCCTTGGTAACGTATTCCTTTTTCTAAATCTATAAACGAATACTTACGCTGAATGGCTTGTTTCTCGCCGCTCCACCGTCATCTTGATACCATTGCGTGGTCGGAGTGTGGCCAGTGTTTCAGGTTCAACACGTTGGTCTGCCGCTAGTGTGAACTTGGTGCGTTGTGCCAGTGTTGCCAGAATAATCTGCCCTTCCATCATCGCAAAGTGATTGCCAATGCAGACACGTGGCCCGCCGCCAAAGGGCATATACGCGTGTCTTGGTAGCTGTTCCTCGTGCTCGGGTGTCCAACGCTCGGGATCAAAGCGTTCGGGATCAGGGAAATAATCGGATCGGCGGTGAATGGCGTAGGGGCTGATCGCGACGATGGTACCGGCAGGTATCTGATAGCCTGCGATGGTGAGGTCGCGCTGGGCTTGTCGCGAAATCATATGGGCCGGTGGATACAGCCGCATCGCTTCTTTGAGTACCTGTAGCGTGTACGGCAGGTTTGGTAAATCATCAGTAGTTGGTGTCCGTCCTGCCAGCACACGGTCGACCTCTTCTCGAAGCCTGGTGTACACAACCGGGTTCTGGGTCAGCAGATACCACGACCAAGCCATGGCATTTGCTGTGGTCTCATGACCAGCGAGAAAGAGCGTCATTACCTCATCACGCACCTGCTGATCGGTCATGAAACTGCCATCGTCTTCGTAGTGCGATTGCAGAAGTATCGATAAGAGGTCGCCGTGATCGTCGGTTGACTCACGCCGTTTCTGAATGATGTGATAGATGATGTCATCCAGGCGCTTCACGGCATTGAAGAAGCGGCGATTCTGTGGTGTTGGCCAGGTGAGAGGAGTGGGAATGGGTGAACTGATTTTGGCATTAAAACTCAACATGGCCTCGGTCAATGCATCGCCTACATCTTCGGCCTCGGTCAAGACATCAGTATCGAAGAGAGTCTTGCCCACAATCCAAAGCGTCAAACGCATCATCTCATGAGCCACATCAATCGTTTCGCCAGTCTGCCATGGCTGTTGCAGTTGCTCACTATAGCTTGCCATAATGTCGGCATAGCCACTGATGCGACGGTGTTGAAAGGCCGGGGCGATCAATTTTCGTTGACGTTTGTGGAATTCGTTCTCACTTGTCAAGAGGCCATTGCCAAGCACAGGTCCGCCAAAGTAACGTAATATGGGCGATTTTTCAAAGTCAGCTGCGTGATCGACAAGAATGGTTTGTACCAGGTCGGCAGATGTCACCAGGATAATCTGCTGTCGTCCGACCCGAAAGCTGCCAATATCTCCACAGGTGCGGTTTACGTTGAGATAGAGATTCAGGCGATCATTGCGAAACGCCTGCATATTTCCGAGCAATGGTGCTCCTTTGATAGCAGGAATGCTCATTGATGTTGTCATATCTGCTCCTTGTTATAGGCCTTCTTGATGCAGTAAAGCTGCGCTGACCACGTGCTGCGATTCTCTGTGCTATGGTGGCCAGGAGCGCTGTGACATTTCTAGACAAATTGGTGCGGGTATGCTATACATATTTTACCGCAATGTTTACTGTGTGACATGCCCATATGGAAAATTCAAACAATCACAAGTGTTTGGTTACACAACCACGTCGTGATAGATGATTAACAATGATGTGAAATGTACGATGAAGTCATAGCACGAGACTACAGCCAGAAAGATGTTTCAGTGCTGTATCTCAAACAATGGGGAGACTTGATGGTTACGCCTACTCAACATGACAGTATTGACGCACAGTCCATAAAGAACGGAAGCCTGGTTCGAGAGCAGATAGTTTCGCCTGAAAAAGTAGCAACGATGGAGGCAGTCCAACAGCGACTGCTCTGGCTTGCAACGCTGATTATCCATCATGCTAATAACGTGCGCCCCAATCCGGATGGCACCAAAGTAGGTGGTCATCAGGCGTCCTCGGCATCGACGATCTCCATTCTGACAGCACTCTACTTCCACTTTCTCAAAGCAGGTGATCGGGTGTCGATCAAGCCTCACGCCTCGCCGGTCTTCCATGCTATCCAGTACATGTTGGGGCGGTTGCCCCGTAGCTATCTGACCGAACTGCGGGCGTATGGCGGGTTGCAGGCCTACCCCAGCCGCACCAAGGATTATGCCGAGATTGATTTTTCTACCGGATCGGTTGGTCTGGGTGCCGTTGCGCCTGCATTTGCGGCACTGACCCAGCAGTACGCGCAGCATCATTTTGGTGATGTGACATCACAGCGCTACATTGCGCTGATCGGCGATGCGGAACTGGATGAGGGCAATGTGTGGGAAGCACTGCTCGACGAAGCGCTGGAAGGGATTAACAACGTGCTCTGGATTGTCGATCTCAATCGCCAGAGTCTGGATCGGGTAGTGCCGGGGATTCGCGCTGCACGACTCAAGCGTCTGTTTGCCAACAACGGTTGGAATGTGCTGGAAGCGAAGTATGGTCGTAAACTCCAGCGACTCTTTGCACGGCCCGATGGTGAGGCGCTGCGCCGCCGCATTGATGATATGGGTAACGAAGAGTATCAGGCAATAATCCGTTTGCCAGGTGCAGAGATTCGCCAACGACTCTGTGAGATTGAGGGTGAAGCTATTGCCGAAGTCATCAGTATTGTGCCGGACGAGGACCTACCACAGTTGTTGTCCAACCTTGGTGGGCATGATCTCGAGGAGTTGCTGGCTGTGTTTGCGCAGGCCGATGCCGTCAAAGATCGGCCCAATGTCGTGTTTGCCTACACGATCAAGGGCTGGGGCCTTCCCTTCGCTGGTCATCCGCTCAACCACTCAATGCTGCTCTCCACTGAGCAGATGGAGGAAGTACAGCAGGCATTTGGTATCGCGCAGGGCGCCGAGTGGGATGCTTTCGCAGACGACTCCGCAGAGGGACAGTTGTGTAAGGAAGTTGTCAACTATCTCTATCCAGCGAAGCCATCGCCAAACATGGTGAATGCCCAGAGTGTCCCAACCGATCTGCCGGTCCCGACCAGCGGTGTGTCGAGCACGCAGGAAACGTTGGGTCGCTTGCTCGTGCGATTGGCCGATATCCCCGAACTTCGTGATCGCATTGTGACGACTTCACCCGATGTGTCGGTTTCGACCAATCTGGCCGGTTGGATCAACAAGATGGGCGTGTTTGCGCTGCAAGAGGAACCCGACTACGATACAGAAGCCTATCGAATGCTCAAGTGGAAACGTGGTCCTCAAGGACAGCACATCGAACTTGGCATCTCCGAGATGAACCTCTTTATGCTGCTCGGTATGCTGGGCCTCTCTGCTGACCTCTGTGGGCAGCACATCATCCCGATTGGCACCGTCTATGATCCGTTCATCTGTCGTGGACTGGACTCGTTGATCTATGGCCTGTACTCTGGGTCGCGCTTTATTTTTGCTGGCACCCCATCCGGCATCACCCTGTCACCCGAAGGCGGTGCACACCAATCAACAGTGACGCCCTCACTCGGAATGGAGTTGCCCGGTCTCCATTTTTATGAGCCGTGTTTTGCCCGTGAGTTGAACTGGATTTTGCTGGAGGCCCTGCGAGAATGCTGTAATGATAAAGATGGACGGGCCACCTACCTGCGACTTTCGACGAAGCCTATCGAACAGGCATTGCTGGAGCGAGCCTTGCAGCGGATTGGCGAGGCTGAGTTGCACCGTCAGGTGCTGGCTGGCGGGTATCGCCTGGTTGACTGGCACGATGCGAATACCAGCATCGATCCGCGATACACTGTTCAGATTGCCACGTCGGGCGCCATGGTTCCCGAAGCCGTTGCTGCTGCGGAGCTTTTGCATCGCGAGGGGGTTGCCGCGAATGTCCTGAACATCACCAGTCCGCGTCGCCTGTTTGAGCATTGGCAAGCGACGCGCAGTGCATCAGGTGGTGAGCGTGATACGACGTTCGCGTGGCTGATACCAACTGAGGAGCACCATGCCCCCATCATCACGGTGCACGATGCCGCCTCACACACGCTGGCCTGGCTGGGCAGCATCGCTGGGGCACCTGTTACTGCGCTGGGTGTTGACGCATTTGGTCAGTCAGGAACACGGGCAGACCTCTATCAACACTTTGGGATCGATGCCGAACATATTGCAGAAGCGGCATTCGCCGTTTTTGACTAGAGGTATGTCTGTTGATGGATGGAGTTAAGCAACAATCAGTACCTGTCACACTTACCGAAGAGACTCTGGCTTATGGATTGCGTATTGTTACAGAGCACGATCCTGATCTGGCCGATATCCTGGAGCGCTGGGGGCCGCCACCACTGTGGGACCGTCCCGCAGGCTTCCCCACGCTCATACATATTATCCTTGAACAGCAGGTCTCGCTGGCATCGGCGCAGGCGGCTTTCAATCGTTTGTGCGAAGCAGTTGCGCCACTCACTCCTGAAGGCTTTCTCACGCTCGATGACCAGACCCTCAAAGCGATTGGGTTTAGTCGCCAGAAGACCGCGTATGGACGCTACCTGGCCACGGCGTTGATCGAGGGTGAACTCGATCTTACAGCACTGGAGCATCTGGACGATGTGGCGGTTCGCTCTGAACTGATGAAGCTCAAGGGGATTGGGCGCTGGACAGCCGACATCTATCTGCTGATGGTGTTGCGCCGCCCAGATGTGTGGCCCAGTGGTGATCTGGCGCTGGCTGTCGCTGTTCAGGAAGCCAAAGGGCTGGAGCAACGCCCGTCGGTCGAGGAATTGGATGCCATGAGCACTGTGTGGCAGCCATGGCGTGCTGTTGCCACCCGCCTCTTTTGGCATGCGTATTTGGGTACTCGTAGACAGCGGCATATATAGTCGTTGAGGAGTTTTTGATACGATGAAGTCACTTTTTTCATCAATTGCATTCACAGCTGGCGTTGGCATAGGGATGGTGAGTGGTAGGGTTGGATTTTTGGGCTCCTACCTCACCCAATTATTGATTATGGGCAAACGCCAGCCGTTTTGGGTGACACCCTCCGATGTAGGATTATTTGCCCAAGACGTGGAGTTTCCCTCTCGCGACGGCATCATGCTGCGTGGCTGGTTTATTCCACGTGCAAATAGCGCTGGTTCGCGTGCGCCGACGATTGTGTTTGTGCATGGCTGGCCCTGGAACCGTATCGGCAATCGGGCCGGCAGCACCCTCATCCACGATCAGTCGGTGGATTTCCTTGGTCCGGCGAAGGCGTTGCACGAGGCGGGGTTCAACGTATTGCTCTTCGACCTTCGCAACCATGGCACGAGTGATACAGCCCTGCCGGTAACGATGGGGGTGCACGAGGCTCGTGATTTTGCCGATGCGGTGGCCATGCTGCGTCAGCGCAACGATGTCGATGGGGAGCGCATCGGAGCGATTGGCTACTCGATGGGTGCCAACTCGTTGATCTACGGCATCCCGCTCTGCCAACCGATTCGTGCTGCTATTGCCATTCAGCCGGTGCGTATCACGACCTTTGCACACAACTTCACGCGGATGCTGCTTGGGCCGGTTGGCCCGTCGTTGTTCAGTACGGCTGTACCGCTGCATCAAGCGTTGGGTGGCCCGTCGTTGACGCAGGTGAATCCGGCGTCGGTCGCCTACGATCTGGGTGAGACAGAGGTGTTGTATGTGCAGGGCAGTGGTGATCGCTGGGGGACGCTGGAGGACGTGCAGGCGATGGCTGATGCGACACCGCGCACACAGCCGGTGGTGGTGGTGCCGAGCACGGAGCGCTATGGTGGCTACCACTACGTGAATGAGCAGATCGACACGGTTATTGCGTTTTTTCAGCAGCGCCTCGCGTTGGAGCAGGTGGTTGGTGCAACAACCGAATGATTGACTTTCGATAAGCCGATGAGTGTGGCACATTCTGTGCTATCATGTACGTAAATAGTATTAGAACAATAAATATTTGTGAGTAAAGAGGACTTGTATTATGCAAAAAGGTCTGGTTACCAAAATTATCTGGGGGTTTCTTGCAGGACTGTTGTGTCTGGCTTTGGTGGGTGAGATGGTGTTGTTCGCTTTGAACTAACCGTCGTTCATTATTTAATTTAGTGAGTGAGTTCACATCAGCCGTTGGTATGACGGCTGATTTTTGTATGTTCTTTGCTCTTCTACTTATATTAAATATACATCATCTACTCTTAATGAATACATAACATTGCTCCTGAATAACAATATTAATTTTGTGTACACGTTTGTGTACATCACCCCCTTGTATTTCACCTCTCTTTGACGTATGCTAAAACCACCTCGAGGAAGATAAATAGTAATGTCAATTGGTATATGCTTTTCTGCACTGATCTGTAGAACGCCTGTTGATTCCTAGCGTTATCGTATTGCTATTTTGATCTGTGGATGTGCGCGAGCATGTCTTCGTTAAGGAGTGTCTTTTCTATGCTTACCAGAATGTCCACACGTCTGTCTACATTTTTAGCTATTGTCTTTATTACTGTTGCAGGACTTGTTGCTCAATCAACCACCCCTGTGTCGGCGGCGGGTCTGTCTATTTCTCCGGGAACCGTGGTGGAAGCAGGTCAAGAGATTACCATTACTGTAACAGGAGGATGTACGGAGAGTCGAAGTTGGCTTGGCCTCTATGATATTGACGCCTCTAATCGAGAGTATGGTCCTTGGACATGGTGTCCCGATGCTCCTTGGACCTTGTCTGCACCAACGACACCGGGCCGTTACCAAGTTCGTGCACTTGGTGATAATAGCGATGGTGATTGGTTTGACGATCTCTTTGGTACGGTCACTTTTGACGTAATTTCTCCAAAGGAGTGTCAGACCTTTACAAGCACAGGGCGATGGGGAAATTTGACAGTAGGAAATCTTTTGGATGCTGGTATTCCTATTCCTGATGAAGCCAGAGACTTTTTAGATCAAACATTGCGCCTCAATCAAACTAGTCTGACTGGGTATCTTGCGTTTGTTCAACTATATGGTGATTGGTGTTATCAAAATGGACAAGTCTCAGACCTTGCTAATACACGTGTTGTTGCAAATCCTACGGGTGTTGGAGACTTTCTCTTCGAGACTGGTAATGTATTTGCAGGGTCTTTTAGACAACAAGATTTGGGGGGACAAACAGACTATGTTAATGATGGAACACGCGCCGATGTCTTTTTAGTTAGTCCAGCTAAAGTGACATTGACTGTTCCTGGTACTGAAATTGGAATTGAGATTCCTGCAGGAACAAGAGTGAAAGTGGCAACTGTCTTCTTGACCACCAGATTAACTGGACAAGGTAATACAGATTGTACACAGTCCTTTAATCCTGCTAACTGTGATGTGGTAACATTGCCACTTGGGACACCATAGCTACATTAATCAAGTTGCTCCTCTCATTTTATCCAGAGTGGGAGGAGCTAATTCTCAGTTATAGAACAACGCCTGTCCCACCATGCGTTGTAGTGATTATCCTGTAGACTGGTGTTGACCTTTACTCTTGCCCAAGCCTCTCGATCTACACCTCAGCCACAATCTCCTCCACGAGCATTCGAGCATCGTCTATGGAGATCCAGATGTCGTTTGAGAGATGATCATACGCACGGTCAGCCTGAATAACTGCTATGAGTTGGAGACATTCAGCGGGTGTACGGGGCGACTGTAAGTGTGTTCGTACGGCTGTGGCTGCTATAAAGAGGGTACTCGCCTGTGCGGTTTGCTGTTGCTGTGCTGCAAGTCGGGCAAATGCTTCCAATGACCAGGCCAACTCTAGTGACATACCCAGTTGTTGCCATGCTCGTGTGCTTTCCACAAAATACTGATGTGCTTCTTCCAAACAATTCTGTTCAAGGGCAATATGACCCAGGGCATGCAATGCCCCAGCGGTGCCACGTAGATCGTGATTTTCTTTCCAAAGAGTGAGACTGCGCTCGCATAGTGCTCGGGCCTGGTCTGTCTGACCAAATTGCCGCAGGACATTGCCCAGACCCAGCAGATTCAGGGCCATTCCCCACGAGTCATTCAATTGCTTCCGTAGATCAAGCGTTTGTCGGTGTAGATCCTCTGCTTCCTCCCACCTTGCGAGTGCTCCCGCGACACCTGCTAGTCCATATAACGCTCTGGCAATCGTATATTGATTACCGTCTTGCCGCGCCCAGTTCAGGCTCTGAGTGTACCATGTCTGTGCGTTACTGTAGCACCCTTGTCGCATTGCCAGGTTCCCCAGATGATTGGTGATCTTGGCCAATCCGGGAAGGTCCTGTATTTGTATATAGACTGCTAGTGTTTCTTGGAGATGGTACTCTCCCAAACTATACTCCCCCTGCATATAGGCGAGATTACCGGCCATCTGATGTAGTTCGGCTTGAAGTGTCGGCTCAATCGTTGACTGTTCTGCGTGTTCAAATACCTGCGTAAGCCATTGACGCCCTTCAGTCGCATACGAGCAGCGATCAAAGAGTGGTCTGGTTGCAACAACAAAGCGTGCTGCACCCTCAACATCATGTGTGACAAACCACTGAAAGGCAAGGCGCAGATTAGGAAAGGCTTCGATCAAGCGTGCTACCCACAGTTTTGCATCGGGGCCTCGTAATTGTGAGTTGGCTTGTGTGAGAAAGCGATAATAGTAATCAGCATGGCGATGGAACAGTGTTGAGACCTTTGGGTGTATCATCAATTGTTTTCGTGCATACGAACGAATAGTCTCAAGCATAGCATAGTGCATCTCTCCATCAGCAGCGATCAATGTGTACACTAAAGAATGCTGTATCAGTGAATCGAGCGTGTGGATGAGCCGCACACCTTCTGGTATATCAAGATCGTGTATATCACAGAGTGCTGCGATAGCATCAAGACTTTCTCCCTGCGCGAATACGGCAAGATATTGCAGCAACTGTTGTTCTGCATCAGTAAGGAGATCATAACTCCAGGCAATCGCAGCATCCAATGTTTGTTGACGTGGAGGTAGCTGATTGGTTGGATCGACGAGAATGTCTACGTGTTGCTCAAGTTGTGCTAGTAGCATGGGTGGTGTCAGTGTGGCACTGCGTGCCGCCGCTAGTTCGATAGCCAGTGGTAATCCGTCTAACCGCTGGCAGATCTCTGTCACTTCTGCCGCGTTGGACTCGGTGAGAATGAAATGATGGTAAGCCGCTTTGGCGCGTTCAGCAAAAAGCATAACGGCTGGTGATTGTCGCAATAGCTCCTCTGCACAGACGTGCTCAGGTGAGGGCGCGGGTAATGGTTCCACAATAAACGTGTGCTCACCAGGAATACCAAGGCGGGTCCGACTAGTCACCATCAATTGCATGTTGGGGTTGTCGGCAAGCAGTTGTGTAATCGTTGGTATAGCTGCTAGCAAGTGTTCAAAATTATCAAGTAACAGAAGCACTCGCCGCTTGCCAATAGTATATTGGATTATTTCAACCAGTGATTGATGTGTGCTCTCCCGTATTTCAAGGGCTTGAGCGATCTCATACAGCACCAGATCAGGATGATTAACCGAAGCCAGTGACAACCATATAACCTGGTGATGGTAGTGCTGTTGTACCAGGGTTGCAACATGAATGGCCAGGCTGGTTTTTCCAACACCGGGTGGCCCCATTACTGTTAGCAGACGGGCTTCAGACCGTGTTAACGTATCCTGCAAAGCTTCTATTTCGTCTATACGACCAAATAGTGGAGTTGGTAAAACAGGCAGTTTTGCTGATGAAGCTATCTGTAGGGGGCCAGGTTGAATGTGACGATTATCTGTCTCAAACAAGTCAATCTGTTCATCGTGAGTTAGATTTAGATAATCGGCGAGTCGTTCAGCAAGTGCAAGCGATGGGTGTCGATGGTGTGCTTCGATTTTTTGAATAGTTACGCGTGCACATCCAATCTGTCTCGCTAGCTCTTGTTGGGTTATGCCAAGGGCTATACGACGCTCACGAATGATATCTCCAAAGGTATCTGTCACAGACATAATAGCTCTCCTAATATTTAGATATTCGAAGGCTCATCAAACATATACTGTCCAATGAGTATTATTTGCATAGCACAAAGATGTCCAGTAGTACCTCGATAACTTTATTCACTGTAGACTTACAGCTTGGACTTGTTGAAATATGACTGATTATATATACGTAGTGGTATAGTCATTTATACTCATGATTAGATGCCTTCATAACTCAGTTTTGTCACAATCTGAGAAAGTACACCATACTATGCCCTATGATAGACACAAAGGTGAAATAAACACTGACTATCGTCACATATATTTAGCTCTATGGCATGAATAGAGGTAATGATGAAGATTATCGGCGCTGGGTATTAAAAAACACTTGCAACGCTTCACTAACGGCTTCCGGCTCTTCAATTGTCGCGGTGTGGCCAGCGTTGGGGATTATAACTAATTGGGAGTGGGGAATCTGAGCATGGATGCGCTCTGATTTGGCTGGGACTGTCGCGACATCCTGATCGCCGACGATGATCAGGGTTGGCAAGGCAATGCGTCCAAGGTCCTCATAGACACCTTTGCGCTCAATCACGCCTTTAATCGCTCGTGTAATACCTACCCGATTGTTAGCGATCAGACGTAGTCGCCATGCTGCGCGGAGTTCCGCACGATCTGGATCGTTCAGGAACGATTGGCCAAACATGATCGGCATGACTTGGTTGGCTACCAACGCTGGCCCAAACCAGCGTGTGATGAGGGCGAGTAGACGATAGCGGGGGATATTTTCTCGCGGTTCAGGGTCCGCCGACGTTTCCAGGAGCACCAGTGATTGCAGCAGTTCTGGATGGCGAATGGCGAGGCGCATACCAACGAACCCACCCATCGAGAGTCCGACAAAGTGACACGGTTCACCATCCAAAGCCTTGATCAGGGCCGTAGCATCCTCGCTCAGAGTATCCATGTCATAGCCATCACGCGTGATTTCGCTCCGTCCCTGTCCACGAAAGTCAAATGTGATACAGCGATAGCGATCTTTGAGTGCGGCAATCTGTGGAGCGAACATGTCGCCACTCCACAACAGCCCATGGGCAAAGATAATGGTCTCAGGGCCAGTTCCATGCTCTTCGTAATAGATCTCGGTGCCATTTATGGTGAGTGCTGGCATGTGTTGCTCCTGCCAAGTACGATGATAAAGCGCTAGATTACTATACCAAATCGTAGCAAATAGCCATTGCAATCGGTGATAGGCAATATTTTCTCTATGAGTCCCGCACTTGATCTGAACAGACCGTGGCATACGAAAGATCTATTCGACCAAGTACACTTGTGTTACCGTGATGTCTGTCAACACAATGGTGCATTGGCAGTCTCGTAAGCATACAGCCCACCAACAGTTTGAGGGCAACTGTAACATCTGCTTAATCATTGCTTGTGTTTCGGCTACAGTTGTATGGGGAGAAGTGTGTCAGTAGTACGTGGTTGTCCTGTCGCTGAGGGCTATGTGCAGGTCAACCGCATCCTCAATTGTAAGTGGACGTAGCATAAGTCGTTCGGTGGTGAGCACATGATCATCAGGCATGAAGCCACCTTACCCTTTAACGTACATTGAACAGACCACTGAAAAAGGTGGCCCACCCACTCTGTTTTGTAGCAGATAGTTCCTCTTCGGTGTCTTTGATTTTTTGTACAAGGCCCTGGACTGCTGCCCGAACAGCTTCTTCGCGGGTTTCAAATGGCCCATACTGTTGCCACCGCACTGAGCTGACCCATTGATCGGGGTTGGCAAAGTCGGGGCGTATTTTAATACCAGCATCGGCGATGACTTGCCAAATATCATGTTGTGACATGCGTTGCCTCCTATATGGTCTGTACACACTCATCTCAATATCTTCTCACGGTGCTCTTATCTATACGAATAAGCACGCTCGCGGGTTACAATCAAGCCCGATTGACCACACATTCTTTCTCACTATTCCAATGACTTCTCCCAACACGTTGCGAGTCGGTCGCTCTGGATGAAATGTGAGAAGATGCTGTGTGATATAGCTGATGTTTCGTATGAATTCACATCTCTTTTTTCTCTTTTTTTATCATGGGACATAAGAATCGGGTATAATCTGCATAACACAAGGTCTTTATGTATGTGGAGAGAAAACCATGGCATTAAGTCAGCGTAGGCTGCTGTCGTGTGTTGTCCTGCTACTCATTACACTTTTCGTTGGACCACTTCAAGCAGAACCAACCTCACGGCTTTTTCCCGAAACAGGGTGGAGCGTCGAAGGTCGTATCCTTGATTTCTGGGAGTCAAATGGAGGGCTGCCAGTTTTTGGTTTGCCCCTTGCTCCCGCAATGGTCGGTGATAATGGCTTGACGTATCAGCAGTTTGAGCGGAATCGTCTGGAACTGCATCCTGAAAATGCTGCTCCTTATGATGTGCAGCTTGGGCGTTTGGGTGATGCACTATTGACCCAACAGGGACGTGATTGGCAGAATGAACCGGATGAGCAGCTGCTCGAAAGCCCATGCGAGGAGTTTGCCGACACAGGACGTCAGATGTGTGGGCCGTTTCTGGAGTATTGGCGATCATATGGTTTGGAATTGGGTGATGATGGCATTTCGTATCGTGAGTCGCTGGCGTTGTTTGGCATGCCGCTGACCGGCACACGTACCGAGACAGATGTTGCAGGCAATCCTATCGTGGTGCAGTGGTTGGAACGTGCCCGCTTTGAATACCATCCAAATAACCCTGATCCCTATAAGGTGTTGCTGGGACGGCTTGGTGCGGAGGTAGGTGGTGAGCCGCAGGGACTGCCATTACCGTCTGTGCGTATTTTGCCCGACGCCGCGATTGTGCAGGGGCATACTGCTGTCATTGAGGTAGCCATGGCTGATGCAACAGAGGTGCGTGGTCGTTTGGGATATGTAGAGCTTACCTTTATGCAAACGGCCACAGGCTGGAGAGCACTAGGGGCTGTGCATGCCTTACAGTCACCTGGTGCTCTTGGTGTTGTTGTCGAAGCAACACTTGCCGACGGGCGCGTGGCCAACACGACTGCGCTCATCCAAGTGCTTGATGCGAACTATCCAGTAGAACGGATAAACCTGCCCCCTGCGGTCACTGAGTCGATTGCAAACAATCAGGAAGCATTGGCAGAAGAGAATGCGACGGTTCGTGCAATCTGGCCCAACTTTACTCCTGAGAGATACTGGGATGGTCCGTGGATAATGCCAGCTGAGGGGCGTATTACCTCACTCTATGGACCACGTCGCTCATATAACGGCGGACCTGCAAACTCATTTCATGAAGGACTCGATATTGCCAATGCGATTGGGACACCTATTGTTGCCCCAGCACGTGGTCGGGTGGTCCTTACTGCAGATAACTATGTTGCCCGTGGTGGTACCGTTATTCTCGATCACGGCCTCGGTGTGCACACCGGATACTGGCATATGGAAGAGGTGTTGGTTACAAATGGACAGTTTGTTGAAGCTGGCAATATGATCGGGCGTATGGGAACGCGTGGTATGTCGACTGGCTCCCATTTGCATTGGGAATTGCGTATTGGCCCTACCAGCGTTGATCCAACCGAATGGCTTGAGCGTGAATGGTTGGGTGAGTAGACATTATTTCAATAGCGTGATGTATTGTGGAGAAGGTGTAGCAACGTGCGTTATAACAGCGCTACACCTTTTCTCTTTCTTCCATTTTTATTGATACATCGTTTTCTCAGTTATCGATCATAAAGGGTGGTGTGTAATGACATCCCAACTTAATGCGTTGTTGGAGGCGTTGGAGGCTACGCCAAACATCCTGATTCTGCCACATAATAACCCTGATCCTGATGCTATCGCGAGTGCTGTTGCTGCTCAGTATCTTATTGACAAGCAATTGGGACGCAAGTGTCGTATTCGATACAAAGGATTTATTGGACGTGCTGAGAATCGTGCACTGGTACAATTTTTACGAAACCCTCTCCACCCAATTACTGATGCCGATGTTGCTTGGGCTGATGGACTGGTCTTGGTGGATAATCAACCTGGTGCTGGAAATAGTGCGAGTGATGGGTCGTTACCTGTGGCAGCTGTTATTGATCATCATCCATTACTACGAACTACCTCTATTGCTACTTTCGTTGATGTTCAGCCTAAGCTTGGCGCCACTGCCACTATCCTCACCCATTATTTACAGGCGGCCAACCTGCCTTTATCATCGGCGCTGGCTACAGCACTCTTCTATGGTATCAAAACAGACACGCTAGGTCTTGTGCGTGGTGCAGCTGAAGCAGATATTGCTGCATATCTCGATCTACAACCGTATGTAGATATCAATGCTCTTATCAGTATTGAAACGGCTCAGGTGCCAGCGGATTATTTTGCTCAACTTGATACGGCAGTTCGTGAGGCGCAGGTCTATCAAGATACAATCATTGCGTTCATTGGGCCAATGAGTTATCCAGACCTGACAAGTGAAATGGCCGACCTGTTGTTGCGGCTGGAGGGTGTCCAGTGGAGTGTGTGCATGGGTACTCATAATGGTACACTTTCTGTGTCGGTACGAACGCGTCGTCGACGCGGGGGGGCGGGCAAGTTGGTACAGGCGATTGTACAAAAAGATGGGACAGCTGGTGGCCATGGGATGATGGCTGGCGGTCAATTACCTCTTGATACATGGAATGCATTGTCGCTGGTGTCTGAATTGACCAGGCGGGCGTTACTTCATCTCGATATACCAGTGACAACCGTAGGTACTCCAGTTTTTATTTAACTTTCATACTGCTGTTTTATGTGTTACTTATAACAAAACCTTAACTATGGGAAGCCGTACAAAAGGTGTATAATACATCGGCTAAGTAAATCATATAGTAGGGAATAGTGTACATTACATATTACTATGGCACGAACTAACAACGATACAGGCTTTGAACGGCAGATCGCGCAATTACATACGATTTCTCAAGAAGTGCCTCTGATTGGTAGGGATGAAGAGTTACGATATTTGCTCAATCAGCTGTATCATGTTCTTGATGAGTCTGGTATTTGTTTTACGTTAGTCACAGGTGAACCAGGTATCGGTAAATCCCGTCTGTTTCAAGCATTCAGTGAATGGCTTGAACGTCTGCCAGAGCCAGTACAATGGTATCGTGTTGAACTTGGTGCTCAATGGCAATCTATACCATATGCCCTATGGCGCATGGTATGTATCAACATCTTTCAAATTGATGATACTGACTCGGCTGCGACCGTGCGAATGAAAATAGAGCATGGTGTTTCAGCCGTATTACGCCCCAACAGCGCCGAGAAAGCCGCATTCATTGGCCAGTTACTTGGCTTTGATTTTGTCACTGCTCCCTATTTTGTGGATACCCTGCATGATCCTGAACAGGTCTATACACGTGCACGACATTACTTCGCTCAATTTCTTGCGGCCTATAGTGCCCAAACACCGTTGATTTTGATGATTGAGGATTTGCATTGGGCTGATGACCGTTCACTCGAGCTTGTTGATTATCTTGTGACTGGGGAACAGCATGGGCGCATACTGTTGATTGGTTCAAGTCGCAATCAATTACTCAATCGCCGTCCAGCATGGAAGTCTTTGCAAGATAGTGGTGCCCATCTTGCGCTCAGACCACTCCACGACTCAGAAAGCCATGAGTTTGTGCGTGCGTTGCTCTCTGCTGATGGAGAAGTGCCAGCATCACTGCAAAACATTGTGACCACACGCGCAGAGGGGAATCCGTTTTATATTGAAGAATTAGTGAAAATGCTCATAGCTGAGCGAATTATCCAGCCGTCATCACGAGCTTGGCATGTACGTGCATCTCGTAAAACACAAGAGCGTATTCCGGCGACCCTTACAGATGTCCTTCATGCCCGATTGGACACTTGCGGCCTTGATGAACAAGCAGTGCTTGCGCGGGCTGCCGTGATTGGGCGTAGCTTCTGGCATGGTGCTGTTGAATATCTACACCCATTTGAGGCAGATAATATTGATGGTACAACCCAAGCCAGGTTAAGACAAGCACTCTTGCATCTGTGTAATCGGAATATAGTGGTTGTACAACCAACCTCTACTTTTGTCGGTGAGGAAGAGTATCGGTTCAAACACACATTGCTGCATGAGGTGTTATATCAGCGTATATCGTCAGAGGAACGTCAGCACTATCATGGACAGATTGCAGAGTGGATTATTGCATATAGCAAAGAGCGTGTAGCTGAATATGCTGGTTTGATCGCCTTTCATTATGAAGAAGCGGGTATTACTCAACAAGCTGCCGAATGGTACATTCAAGCAGGTTATCAAGCGCGTGATAGTTATGCACCAACAGTTGCTATTGATCATTTACGGAAAGCATTCACTCTGATCCACGACAGCGATCACAGCATCTCGCAACGTATTAAGCTCTATGAAGATCTCGGAACGTTGCTTGTTGATCAGTCAAACCAGCGCGATGCCTTACATATGTTTGAGACGATGTGTGCATGTGCTGAGAGTATCGATGATGCACAAGCACAGGCACGTGCGTGGATCGGTATTGCTCATACGCACGCTATTCAGAACGATGTCGAGAAATTGCTGACCAGTGCGATGCAGGCTGAACGTTTAGCTAGACCTTTCGGTAATTCTACTGAACTGGCCAGTGCATTGCTGCGGAAGGGCTGGGCACTTGTTCATCTTGGATACAATGATGAGGCATTAGAAGCGGTAGAGCAGTCGCTACATATTGGACGTGAGATGAGTAATTGGTATCAAGAGGCCTCTGCTCTCAATTGCCTTGGCACTGTGTATGAGTATTTGGGTCAGTATGATCGTTCCGTGTCTTGTATGGAAGAAGCTCTTATTATTTACCAGCAGCACGAAGATCGTCGCAGTGAAGCGGTCATCCTCAACAATTTGGCGTCCATGGCAAACAGTAGAGGCGATTTTGCGACAGCTTTACCGCTTGCGCAGAAAGCAGTACAAATTACGCACGAGATCGGGACTCGACTTGTTAAGCTATATGCTCTAGGTACGCTTGGGGAGACACGGATTGGTCTGAAGCAGTACGCTCTGGCAGAAGCATCGACTCGTCAGGGCATACAATTATCTGAGGCATTAGGACAAGCCAGCATCCCTGAGCTTTATTATGTTCTGGCGGAGGCATGTCTTGGTCAAGGCAAGGCTATCGAAGCACTTGAAATAGCTCATCAGGCTCTGGCATTGGCGCAACAGACGAAGGAGCTACGTGAGATTGGGATTGCATGGCGTGTGCTTGGGCAGGTCATGGCGCAACAGCCAGATAATATTGGCGCTGAAGCATGCTTTCTCGAAAGCACCAGGGTCTTTCAGGAAGCCGATCTTGTTGCAGAGTATGCCAGCACATTACGTGAATGGGCGATCTATGATGTTATATGTGGTCAACTCGAACAAGCACGAATGCGTCAAACTGAAGCATACAGATTATTTGAACAGTTGGGTCTAGTGCACGAACTTGTGCGTACGCCTCTCTATTCATAGCCTACTACACAAGCTCTTCTCCAAAAGCATGCTTGCGAGAAGCTCCGATTACTCCCCATCAATATAGTTAAGTTATCAAAGTAAAGAAATCTTAGTTTACAAGCAGCGTAATCCAAACACGCGAGTCAGTGCCTATCTGACACCGAATCACATTCCATCGTTTGTTTAGTGTTTTCTAATCTGTAGCACGCCAGATTTTTCTTTTCTGCTGATTGAGTAGGCAGTGCCCAGGAAACCGCACCGCGTACGTTCTGAAATGATCTACTTTTGTCATAGTGCCTGCCCTGAAAAATGTATTAATAAACATGTGTTTTTGGCTTGACAATGGGATAAACGGAGAATACCATGAAATAAGCAACAATGCAAGAACCCATTCATACACTCGGCTTCGCCCTGCCCCATCTTTTCTGCTCATCGTGTAACGTTCTTGGTGAGGGGATGTAGCCGCGACTAGCTAGCTAGCAGGAGGCGTTGGGTCATACTAGCCTGGTGTCCTTGCATATGAAGTTGTGCTTACATCTTTTTTATGAGCCAAGCTATGCTGTTGGTTGGTTCTGTATAAGCACTATCTTGGGGGCAATGAAGCCTATGATGTCACTGACGACCGCACAACGAGATCTTTTACGGCAACTCTTAACAACATCGACCCCAATCAGTGCCGCAGCACTAGGTGAGGAGTTGCACCTGACCCCGCGCCAGGTGCAGTATGGCCTACGTGCTATCAAGAATTGGCTAGAACATCGGAAGGTCCCGCTGCACCATACCACGGGTGTTGGTGTACAGGTTACATGTGCGCCGGAGCGACGTCAGGGTCTGCTTCGTGAACTGGAATCATACACACGCCTTCAGCTTATTCTAACCCCACAACAACGTCAGCAATTGCTTGCCTTACAACTTCTCGCTGCTAGTAAGACATATACACTGGGCGATTTCCAGTATAGTCTTGCGGTTGCGCGGTCTACAATCCTAAAAGATCTTGATGCAATTGAACCTTGGCTTCAGGGCTTTCACCTTGTCCTGCGGCGACGACAACACCGTGGGTGTTGGATCGACGGAACAGAAATGGCCAAGCGACAGGCGCTAGCTGCACTGCTCTGGGGCGATGTACCGTTCGAACGACCAATTATGTCAGTTCAACAGCGGCAAGAGCTGGCTTTTGTGTTCGCTTCGGATGCAGAGCTGCTGCCAATTGTAAGGCAGATCAACGATCTATTGCCATCATGGGATCTCGCCAGCGCTCAAGATATCGTCACGCGAGCTGAGACCGCGCTTGGCGGTTATTTTTCCGATGCAGCAGCGGTGCAACTCATCCTGGTTTGCGCGATTCAGCAGCAGCGTATCAATGCCAGACAATTCGTTGTGTGGGATGCTACTACAATGCGCTGGGTGCAAGCGCAAGCCACATGGCTAGTAGCAGGTGACATTGCCGTGCAGCTCTGGCCTGATCTACCTGATGACGTTCGCATGGCCGAGACAGCCACGCTAGCGCTTCTGTTCTCGTCTACTGTGCGCGACGAACCCTGGCACGACGATCTCGCTTCGAACACACCATTTCACGATTTGATCGATAACTTGCTTGGGCGCATTGCCGAAGCCTATCGCGTGCCGGAGCTAGCGCACGACCGACTGCTGCGCGACGGTCTGGAAGCACATATTTTACCGGCATGTGTACGCCAGCGCTTTGGCCTGTGGGCAGCACCCAGCGCTGCAACCGATACTCACACCGAGCGCTATACCACCGAACGCACTGTTGCCGCACAGCTAGCCGACGCTATCGAAGCAACAACAGCGCTATCGTTGCCACCCGATGCACACGAAGATTTGATTCTGTTGCTGCGTGCTGCGATATTGCGTGTCCTTCAGCCCCGTGCAAGGCACGTACTGGTCGTGTGTCCCAGTGGGATGGCCACAACGCAGCTTCTGCTTGCACGGTTGCGTGCGCGTTTCCCTCGCCTTGGGACATTCGAGGTGCTGCCACTGCGTGAGCTTAGTGCCGAACGTATCGCCGATGCCGACTTAATCATTGCAACCGTCCCGATCACACTGCCTACCGAACTTACTGGTGATATCGATATTTTACAAGTGCATCCGATGTTGCGCCCTGAAGATATCGTAGCGCTCACACACTTAATGACGTAATAGTTTAGTTTTGTCGTATCGCAACATATAAAAGTTGAATTAATGAAGCGGGTTTTATGCCTTGACAATGGGGTAAAACGAACCTATCATAATATGCACATAACGAACATAAATGTAGATAGTAAGTACATCTCAGCCACGTTATGCCCAAGCAACATTGATGCTGGTCGGCTTCTATCGCTTGTAGCCCACAGCAAGCAGATCGTGACAGAGTGAGTTGCCACAGTCGGTGATTCTCTCGATATTATGGTTCAGGATCGCTGCTCTGTGCTAGAGGCTCTGGGTCTGGTTTGCCTGAAAACGGCGCTGACCTTGGTGGCTGCGTGATCTACTATGTCGAGTGGGCGATCTTGTCTCCTGGCTACCCGGGACGCTATGGCAGCGAGTAAGCAACCGCTCAACGGTGATTGGTTTGATACATACGATCTTCAAAGGAGAAATGCATCATGCAACAACGGATTCAGAGCTTTGGTAGCTTTTTGGCTGCGATGGTTGTTCCCAACATAGGCGCATTGTTAGCCTGGGGACTTATCACTGCCCTCTTCATCCCCACTGGTTGGATTCCCAACGAACGATTTGCTGAACTTGTTGGCCCAATGATTACCTACCTGCTACCTATCCTCATCGGCTACACCGGTGGGAAACTCGTCTACGATACCCGTGGTGGTGTGGTCGGCGCGGCGGCGACCATGGGGGTCATTGTCGGCGCGGACATTCCGATGATCCTTGGTAGTATGATTATGGGTCCGCTCGGCGGCTATCTGATCAAAAAGATCGATGAGTTTTTGGAAGATAAGATCCCAGTCGGGTTCGAGATGCTGATCAACAATTTCTCCGCTGGTTT
The DNA here is from genome assembly GCA_039178835.1 of Chloroflexota bacterium. Lineage (GTDB taxonomy): Bacteria > Chloroflexota > Chloroflexia > Chloroflexales > Roseiflexaceae > AL-N1. The sequence continues at coordinate 3,615 of JBCDFA010000030.1, read as the reverse complement.
CCTGGTCGTTGGGTTGGTACTAGTAGCCAACGTCGTCATTGGTCCGTTTGTCGAGGCTGCCAGCAACACCCTAGGGGCGGGGGTTCAGTTCCTGATCGACTGGAGGTTGCTACCATTGGCAGCCATCATCATTGAGCCAGCGAAAGTCTTGTTCCTCAACAACGCGATTAATCACGGTATTCTGGCACCGCTCGGTATTGCCGAGGTCGAGCAAAGTGGCAGAGCCATTCATTTCTTGCTCGAAACCAACCCTGGCCCAGGCTTAGGACTGCTGTTGGCTTACGCATTTGTTGGCAAAGGCAGCCTGAAGCTGTCAGCACCCGGTGCAATGATTATTCACTTCCTGGGTGGCATTCATGAGATCTACTTCCCCTACATCTTGGCACACCCGATTATGATCGTTGCGATGTGGGCGGGCGGCATGCTGGCGAACCTGTGGTTCGTGATTTTCAGTGCTGGTTTGGTCGCAACGCCTGCCCCTGGCTCGATCTTCGCCTATCTGGCGGTGATTCCCCCTGGCTCACACTTTGCTGTTCTCGGCGGTGTGCTGGTCGGAATCATCGGCTCATTCGTGGTTGGCTCAATCATCTTACGATTCTATCCGGTTCGTACTGAGCAGGAAGAAGAATTGGAAACGACCGAGACCGGCACTACAGCAGCAGCGGCTCCTGCGGTCAACTAATACTCTTTATCGGATGATGAGTCGATGTTATAGCCGTTCATCATCCCCTACTGCGCTTGAAAGGAAACAAACATGGCAACATCTATTCCTGCTTCTAATGTCGATACGATCATCTTCGCGTGTGAGGCTGGCATGGGCTCCAGTGTTATGGGTGTAAACGCGCTGAAGAAAAAGCTCAAACAGGCCGGACTCAAAGTGAATGTTGTGCATAAGCCTGTGCGCTCGGTACCTTCCGATGCCAAGGTTGTCGTGGTACACAAGGGTTTGTCTGACCTTGCCCGTAAGCACGCCCCTAACGCCGTCGTGATCGCGTTTTCGCAGTTCTTAAATGATCCGGCCTTCGACAAGATTGTTCAAGACCTCAAAGCTGGTAACGATATCGCGGAGGCACAGTAAAACTATGGCTATTGTAGCAATTGATCGTGTGCAGCTTGGCGCAAGCGCACGTGATAAGCAGGATGCCATCCGCCAGGCAGGTGAGTTGCTGGTTCGTGGGGGTTGTGTCGCCCCCGCCTATGTGAACGGCATGCTGGCCCGCGAGCAGACGATATCGACATATCTTGGTAATGGTGTCGCTATTCCCCATGGTCAGCACGAGAATATCAGCGATATACACACTACGGGTATTTCGGTGCTCCAATTGCCTGATGGCGTGGAGTGGGAAGAGAGCGAGCGTGCCTATCTGGTCATCGGGATCGCGGCCAACGCCGATGAGCATGTTGGGGTGCTGGCAAACCTGGCCGCAGTGATTGAGGACGAGGATGCCACCACCGAACTGATACATACGACCGATGCATCCTTGATTGTTGAGCGCCTCAGCCGTACGCACGAGGCCGAGGTCTAGTATTGTCGAGTTTCAAGATTTCGTGAGGCGATGTGGGTATCTCCATGTGAGGCGACATAGTAAAGAGGTGAGAACCGCTTGAGATGTTGCCTCATTACCCGATGCCCTCATCTACCCGGAATGATGTCGGATGGATCTGTGCGCTGTCGCGGCGACCAGCCATGTCACAAGGAAGTGCATCATGCAACAGCTTGATCTTATTATTCATAATTCCACCGGGCTCCATGCCCGCCCTGCACGCGTTTTTGTCGATCTTGCCAAGCAATATCAATCTGTTATTCGTATTCGGTATGGTGAGAAGCAAGTGAATGCCAAAAGCCTGATTTCTGTTCTGACTCTTGGTGTGACCCATGGTCAGCAGATACATGTGGAAGTGAGTGGCGAAGATGAGGAAGTGGCGGCGGCGGCCATTGTCGCTGCGGTGCACGATGGCTTGGGCGAAGGGCCACATGAGGAGCATCACACATCAGCTAGGCCCGCTGCCCCTGCAAAGGCACGATCTGCTGTCCGCAACCCTGATGTTACGCCTACTAACGTCAGTATTGCAGATGGTGATGTGGTGCAGGGGGTTGCTGGTGCGCCTGGTATTGCTATTGGTCCCATTTTTCACTTTGAACGTACCCAGGTTGAGGTGCGTGAGCACTTTGTCAGTTTCTATCATGAAGTTGGACGCCTACAAACCGCGCTGGAGGCTGCTCGCCAGCAACTTGTGACCCTTCATACCGAAGTTGCTCAGCGTGCCGATGCCAGTGAGGCGGAGATTTTCCAGGTGCATCGCGATATTCTGGCCGACCCAGGACTGATAGACAATGTACGTGCCGCAATCAATGATGGTCGTAGTGCTGCCGAAGCCTGGCATGGTGCAACATCGGACCACGCCACGGAACTGGCTGAGTTGTCGGATGCACTGTTGGCAGAGCGTGCCACCGATATTCGTGACGTGGGTCAGCGGGTGTTGCGCTTGCTAACCGGTGCCGAAGATGACGCTCCAACCCTACCCGACGAGCCGATGATCATCGTTGCCAATGATCTGACGCCTTCCGAAACTGTTGCGCTCGATCCAGCATGTGTGCTTGGATTCTGCACGGCTGTAGGCGGGCCAAATGCACATACGGCTATTCTGGCACGGGCGCTCGGTCTACCAGCGGTAGTCAGCGCAGGCGCTAGTATCTTGCAACTCGACGCCGGCACGCAGGTAATCCTTGACGGTGATACAGGTACACTGACGATCAGCCCCAACGAAGACATATTTGCCAGTGCCCGTGCCGCACAACAGGAGCAGCACAACCAGCGCGCCGCTGCTGCACGCCGTGCGAGTGAACCAGCGATTACCACCGATGGCCATCGCATAGAGATTGTCGCCAATATCGGTGGCGTAAAAGATGCCCAGCAAGCAGTTGAAAATGGTGCCGAGGGCGTGGGGCTCTTGCGCACCGAGTTTCTGTTTCTCGACCGCACATCCGCACCGACTGAAGAGGAGCAGTTCGTGGTGTATCGCGAAGTTGCCCAGGCATTTGGCAGCCAGCCGGTGATTGTCCGCACGCTTGATATCGGCGGTGACAAAGAGGTAGATTACCTCGATCTGCCGCACGAGGATAATCCATTCCTGGGCGAACGCGGCATACGACTGTGTTTGACCCATCACCAACTCTTTCGCGATCAGTTGCGTGCAATTATGCGTGCAGCGTCGTTTGGGACGTTGCGAATTATGTTCCCGATGATCGCAGATCTTGATGAGCTGCGTGCAGCGCGAGCACTTGTCGAGGAGGTTCGGGCCGAAGTGTGCGCGCCCGCCGTGGAGATTGGCATAATGGTCGAGGTACCTTCAGCCGCACTCATGGCCGATGTGCTTGCCCCCGAAGTCGATTTCTTCTCAATTGGTACGAACGATCTTACTCAATATACACTGGCGATGGATCGCATGCATCCGACTCTCGCGACCCATGCCGATGGTCTGCATCCGGCGGTGCTGCGGCTGATCGCCAGCACGGTCCAGGGTGCACATGCCGCTGGCAAGTGGGTGGGTATCTGCGGTGAACTCGGAGCCGACGCCAAGCCCCACCAGAATTGGCACGGCGATTGCGTCGGC
>JBCDFA010000029.1:0-35678 GCA_039178835.1 Chloroflexota bacterium | reverse complement strand
GTTAAGTGATACCGAACTACATCAGTGTGTACACATTGATTCCCCATTGATTCATTGCGTCATTCTGTACGGTCACCTCATCGATCCAATGGGCCTTGCCTATATGCCTCCTACATCGTTTACAGGCTGACACGAATCACGAACAACAAGGTGTGTTGGCAACGTCACACGCTTTGGAGGGCGTTCTGGATGTTTGAGCTGCTCAAGTAACAGTTGCACCCCAACACGCCCCATCTGCTCCAGTGGTTGTCGTATTGTGGTGAGTTTGGGATGGGTGGTTGATGCCTGTGGAATATCGTCAAAACCAATTACTGAGATGTCCTGAGGTATGTGCAAACCTCGTTCACGAATGGCGTCCAGTGCGCCAAGCGCCATCATATCGTTTGCCGCAAAGATAGCGGTTGGTCTGGGCTCAAGATCGAGGAGTCGCAGTGACTGCTCAAACCCAGTTTCTTGTAAGAAATCACCATCTACAATCAAGTCTTGTCGCACTGGCACATCGTTATCTCGTAATGCAGCCAGATAGCCATTCAAACGTTCTTTGGTGCTGTTGAGTTCATGCATGCCGGTGATAAAACCAATGTTTTGATGCCCTAGTTTGATAAGATAGTTTGTTGCGTCGTAGGCACCCTGCCAGTTTGTCGCATCTACAGAAAAGCTTTTCCCTGATGGATCGACCTCGTCAATCAGGACATAGGCATAGTTCAATGCCCCAAGTGTCTCAAGGAATGTAGGAGAAAGTAGTGGCACCACCAGCAAGAGACCATCGACAAAACCATTTGCAACATATTGCAGGTAGGCCGATTCGTTTTTGCCTTTACGGTGTGTGGTATAGAGCATAAGTTCATGATCCGCATGGGCAAGCTCTTGATCGATACCACGAATAATTTCCCCAATATAGCCATTGTCCAACCCTGGCACGAGTAGGCCAATCGTATTGGATTTTCCTCCGGCAAGGCTGCGTGCCTGGACATTCACCACGTACCCGAGTTTTTCGGCAGCCTGGAGCACACGCTCACGTGTGTCAGCTTTCACATTATGTTTGTTGTTGAACACACGAGAAACGGTTGCGTCTGATACGCCTGCTTCACGTGCGACATCATAGATAGTGGCTGGGGTTGAAAATGGAACTTTATGGTTTGACATAGCTATTCCCTTTAAATGCAAGCGCTTACATATTGTACATAAAAAAACGACACATAGAAATGTATATAGTTTTATAAACAATATGTCAAATATGCAAACGCTTACATAAATATAAACAAAAAATAAAGAATTGTCAAGTAGATACTGTGGAATTTGTTAATTCTTGAGGTTTTTTAACAATCGTGTCTATTTGCTTAACTTAGGACCTGTTTTGTGGTTATGTTTTAGGCCAATGGTCCATCCCACCATCCCGGCCAGATACGCACCATGCCAAAAAAGGCCCGTATCACACTCCATGCGCTAGAGATAACCCATACCCATACCAGTGCGCCAGTGGTATCCTGATTGATGAACAGCAGTGCGAGACCACAGGGGATGGTTGCGGTAAACATCGCATTACGAAGAAAGCGATAATCGCCGGTCCCCCAGTGAATGCCGTCCGTCGCGAAGGTCAGTGCGTTGAGTGGTTGGATCAGGGCTGCCACAAGCCAGGCTGTGAAAAACTGCTCCTGCGATCCTGGTGGCACCAGCAGCTGTGCAATGCCATTCTGCCCAATCAACATGATGAGCCCAAGTCCCACACCTGTTCCTATACTCCAGAGACAAATAATCGTTGCAACCCGTCGGGCCTGGGCCACCCACCCTGCACCCAGGAAATAACCAATCAGGCTTTGGCCAGTGATGGCGAAGGTATCGAGAAAGAGCGCGGCAAATACCCAGAACTGGCGAATAGCCTGGTGAGCACCTCCCGCATCAGAGCCGATCTGGGTAGCTGTGCGGGTTCCGAGCACCAGAAACAGCGTCAGTAGACCTGTTCGCAGAAAGAGATCGCCACCAACCTGCAGTAGCCGACCGGCTTCGTCGAATTGCAAACGATCCGGTATGCCAAGATTCCTCACGATGACCACCACAACCCAGATCGCGCCAATCCACTGGCTTAGGGTGCTTGCAATCGCAGCGCCTCCAACGCCCATGGAGGGGATTAGCCCCCATCCAAAGATAAAGAGTGGATCAAGCATAATATTGAGGGCATTCACACCGACGGCCACCCATAGTGGAGTACGCATGTCCTGCAAGCCCCGCAACACGCCAAAGGCCGCGAGCATAATCAGGATGGCTGGTGCGCCAAAGACACGGAACTGCATGTAGATAATGGCCTGCTCATACACCGCACCTGTTGCACCCATGGCCGAGGCAATCAGCCCCAGTGATGGCAGAGTGATCGCGATGATGAGGAAGCCAAAGAGGACGGCCAGCAAGAGTGCCAGACCGCTCATCTGCGTCGCCTGTTGCTGTTCAGCCCGACCCATATGTCGCGCTACCTCGGTTTGTGTACCGATCTGGAGAAAGTTGAAGATCCAGAAAATACTGGTTAGTGCTGTCGTGCCGACACCAAGTGCCGACGACGCGACATCATCTACACGTGCGACAAACGCCGTGTCGACCAGCCCGGTCAGTGGCTCGGCAATGAGCGAGAAGAGCACCGGCACAGCGAGGAAAAACACCGTCCGGTGTGGCCTCTGAACAAATGGATGGTCTTGTGGCGAGGGCTGGTTCGTGTCGCTGGCTGGTGTTTTCACAGGATGGGTTTTCTAGAAGCCACCACGTGAGCGGATTACCTGGCCCGTGATCCAGCGTGCTTCGTCGGATGCGAGAAAACAGACGAGTCGTGCGGCATCGCCGGGCATGCCAATCCGACCAAACGGGGCCTGTTGCGTGAGAGTCTGATGTAGATCATCGCTCAGCCAGCCGGTGTCGGTTGGGCCAGGATCGATGGTGTTGACTGTGATGTGTTGAGCTGCGAGTGCCGCACTCAAACTCAGCGTAAGCCCTTCAATCGCACCCTTGGTTGCCGCATAGGGAATATTCTCTGGCATGGCACTGATATTTTGCCCCGACGTGAGATTGATAATACGGCCCCCTTCTTCACCAGTATACTGCTTTGCAAATGCCTGACAGAGCAACAGAACGCCGCGCAGATTGACGGCGTAGTGCTGGTCGAGCGACGCCGCTTCCAGATCGAAGAGAGTTGTGGGGACGTCGTGTGTCGCGTTGTTGACCAGAATGTCGATCTGCCCAAAGATGTTCCGGGCTGTTTGCATGATCTGTTCTGGCGTGTCTGGCTGGGCCAGGTCTGCGGCATACCCATGCGCTTCAACACCGAGTGTGCGAAGCTCTTCGACAATATCCTCGGCTTCCTGTTGCGATCCGCCCCAGGGCATCTGTGTGTCGTAGGGGTGGTAGTAGGTGGTGAAAATATGTGCACCAGCGTGGGCCAGCGTCTTCGCAATTGCGGCTCCAATGCCGATACGTCGACTTACTCCCGTCACCAGTGCAGTTTTTCCGGAAAGGTTGTGCATGCTAGCCTCCCTCATCTGCCTATGTTGCGTCGTCTATTCATCTACCTGTATGACGTGGCCTTCGGTTGCGCGGAGGAGGCGGTCCCGAATGGTCAGCCCCAGACCGTCGGCAGATGGTTCACGCACCAATATCACATCGACGCCGCGACTGTCGAGTTCACGCATCGCTGCGAACAGCCGCTGGCCAATGTGCGCCATATCTGTGGATGATCCAAGGGCGATGGCTTCTATTTCTGGCGAGTCAAACAGATGTTGTTCTTCGTCAGTGATCAGAATGCCGATGCTTTTTCCGGCTGCACGTAGTTCTTGTATAACCTGATCTATATGCCGCAAGACCGGCTGTGGGTCGCCGCTGAAGAGCATGAGCCTGGCACGTGGCGCGTAATGGCGTGAGAGCATACCCGGCGCTGGTGCACCACTGGTGGTTTCTTCCTCCGAAAGATAGTGCGCTTGGAATGTGATCGAGGGAAGGTGTTTTTGTAATGCTTCGATCGTGATACCGCCGGGGCGCAAAATAACGGGCTCGTCTTCGATCAGACTTACAACGGTCGACTCAAGGCCGATGGGTGTTGGGCCGCCATCGAGGACGATATCGACGCGTCCCTGGAGATCGTCGAGCACGTGTTGGGCGGTGGTCGGACTCGGGTGCGCGAAGAGGTTGGCGCTCGGTGCAACAATCGGGACCATAGACTGTTGTAGCAGTGCCTGCGCGACAGGATGGCTGGGCATGCGTACTGCAACCGTATCGCGGTTGGCGGTGACGTTAAGGGGAATCGATGGGTGTCGTGGCAGGATCAGGGTGAGTGGTCCAGGCCAGAACACCCTGGCAAGTTCCAGCGCTGCTGTGGGAACCGCACGTGCGACCTGAGGCAATTGTTCATACGTCGCAATATGCACGATCAGTGGGTCAGATGACGGGCGTCCTTTTGCCACAAAGATGCTTTCTACGGCCTGTGTATCAGTGGCGTTTGCCCCTAAGCCATAGACGGTTTCTGTCGGAAAGGCCACCAGTTTCCCGGCGCGGATAGCACTGGCAGCCACCTCGATAATCTGTGGGTCAGGATCGGAGGGGTCAACGGTGAGAAGCTGGGTCTCAATAGAAAAATGCATGGATACTCACATTGTCAGTATGGCGTACTTAACGAAATGCCGCAAACACCACGACCGCAAGCAACACACCTCCAAGTAGGCCATACTCGAACATAACCTGTTTGGAGAGCCGATTCTCAAGCTGGTGCTGGATTATGCCGGTGGTGATATAAAAGACCACCAGCAGCAATGCACCACCCATCAAGAAGGGTGCACTCCAGTAATTGAGTGCCCAAGTAACCTCACCGAGCGTCAACCCGACCACACAGGCCAGCAATAGCCTTCCATGTCGTTGTGGTGTCCATTGGAGCAGCGTGTATGCGAGTAAGGTGCCAGTGACCATAATCATAGATGCCGAGTAGAGCGTGCGAATACGAGCATAATATACTGCACTGAAGATGCCAAAGGCCAGCAAAAAGGTGATAGCTTGTAGCGCCAGTCGCGCCATGCGCTGCACTTCTGGGCGTCGGTCAAGCGCATAGTGTTGAGCGATGAGTGTAGCAAGCAACAATACTCCCGCGACAATCAGCGCAGCCATCGCAGCCAGCATCTCGAGGGGTGCACTGAACAGACGAAAGAAGGCAAACGATGTCACAATCACCATTGAGGGCAGAATCCAGAAGCCGGGTGCGACTTCGATCTCGAACTTGCCAAGACGGATCGTTGGGAGTGTGCGCGTTTGCATTTGTGGGTGTGCGCGAATAAACACGTCCGCACCAGTGCTAGTAATTGTCACCAGTGATGCAATCAAGACCCACGAAGCGGTGATGACAGGCAGATCACCACCAAGTTGGGCACGAATATTATAAGGATTGAAATCAATCAAAAAGACAACCGCGAGACCAAGTAAGACTAATAATACAAGTGAGACAATACGGTCATAACGCGGTTTCGGCGATGGAGTCACCATAGTTGTCCTCGTCATTGGATCGTTAATTTGGAGCCATGATTCTAAGCGGCTTTGTGACTCATGTCAAACAGCAAAACTTACAGTGTGATGACATAATCTCTCTTCTGAGTGAAGCATTTCGGGTCGTTCCAGAAGACTTCAAAGTGGTACAGATGTACGAATTATAGTTGACGCTGCCCTCGCCTATGGGTAGAATAATGACGAAATTGACAGACATATTTGTGTGTTTCACGTTATAGTAGATGGAGTTACGATGTGAGAACACACAACACAAGATTCATGGTAGTAACAACGCACGCATCTTCAGACCCGCTGACCATCGACATTCGCCCGGCTCGGATGGATGATGTGTATGCTATTCTCAATCTACATCGAGAGGCTTTCGCCGATAAATTTGGGGCCGCTTTTGGGGTCAGTGGTGTTGGTCGTGGTGTCGAAGCCATGGCCGAGGCGTGGCGTCGCCAGGGTGTAAGTGCGTTGCGCGGAATGATGGTGGCCTGCTCTGACCGACATGTCATCGGGACGATTACGCTGCGAACGTGGGAGATGGGACACGATGACTCTGGTGCTGCTGAATTGGCATTTCACAAGGTGCTTGGCGCATGGGGGGCCCTTCGTTCTATCTTTGCACTCTCACTCATTGATCACCAGATCAGTCGTGACGAGGGCTATATCACGGATGTGGCGGTCCAGGGAGCGTATCGACGGCGTGGTGTGGCACAGGCGCTTTTGGCCCGTGCCGAGGAAGACGCCCGTATTCGCCGAAAACGCTACCTTGGTCTTTATGTGAGCGCCACAAATTATGGAGCGCGTACGCTCTACACCCAGGTAGGTTTTGCTGAACACCGTACCCGCCGCTCGTTTGTGGCTGGACTAGTCCTCCGTCAGCGTTCGTGGGTCTACATGCGTAAGCCCTTGAGCATCCTCTAACAACCAATGACAAAACCGTCACGACCTGCAAGTTGACTCGCTTTCGGTTCTCGTTATAATGACATCATTCTCAAAATAATGATGGTATTTTTTAACGTGATTGCTATTTATTTTGCCATATTTCAAGGAGTGTGAATGTGGATCGTATACTGGTTACAGAAAAAATTGCCGAGGAAGGTTTAGCCGCGTTACGCAAAGGCGCCGAGGTTGATGTACAAACAAATCTGGATAAAGACACATTACTCCGTGCGGTGGCTGAATATGATGCATTAGTGGTCCGTAGTGGTACGAAAGTAACTGCCGAGGTGTTGGCGGCTGGGAGCAAACTCCGCGTTGTTGGCCGGGCAGGGACGGGGGTCGATAACATTGATGTTGGGGCTGCAACCGAGCGCGGTGTGATGGTGGTCAATGCCCCGGCTTCAAACAGTGTTGCAGTAGCCGAATTGACGATTAACTTTATTCTTGCGCTGGCCCGCAGTCTGACTCACGCACAAGCTTCGCTCGTTGATCATAAGTGGGAACGTAGCAAGTTTATGGGCTTCGAGGTGCGCGGGAAAACCCTCGGCCTGGTTGGTCTGGGCCGTATTGGTGCAGAAGTTGCGCGACGAGCACGGGCCTTGGAGATGCATATTTTGGCCTATGATCCGGTGGTCTCAACTGACCGTGCAACCCAGATTGGGGCAACCATGACCACTATTGATGAGGTGATCGCGCAGAGTGATTTTGTCTCGTTGCATGTGCCAATGACCGACTCGAACTATCATCTGATCAATGCTGAACGATTCGCGCAGATGAAGTCAACCGCGTACATCATTAATGCTGCGCGGGGTGGCATTGTTGATGAAGTGGCGCTTGCAAATGCTTTGGAGCAGAACCAGATCGCTGGTGCGGCAATCGACGTTTTTGAAAAGGAACCACCTACAGACAATCCGCTCATTGGGCATCCACAGGTCATTTGTACACCACACCTTGGGGCATCCACCAATGAGGCACAGGCGTTGTCGGGTGTGGATGTGGCAGAGGGCGTACTGACTGCGCTGGCCGGGGGGACGCCACGCTATGCTGTTAATGCGCCGTTTGTAGCTCCCGAAGAATGGGAAGTGCTTGCGCCATACATCACTCTGGGTCAGCGTCTTGGTGCGCTGTGCATGGGCCTGGTGCAGGAACCTGTCCAGAGTTATGAGTTTGAGTATCGTGGTGAACTGGCCAATGTGCAGATAGCTCCTGTGCGAATGGCGATCCTCCAGGGGCTGCTGAGCGGCACCTGCGAACAACGGGTAACACCTGTCAATGCACCACTACTCGCTCGTGATCGGGGCCTGAAATTTCAGGAGTTATCCAATGCCGATGAGCACAGTTACTCAGGTCTGTTGACGATTCGGGCTGAGACGGCTGATGGGCCACGTGAGTTTGCTGGTACGATTTTGCGTGATGAACCACATGTGATCGAAGCAGATAATTACTGGGTGAATTTCACGCCGTCTGGTCCGCTACTCTTTACCTATCATCGTGATCGCCCCGGTATGATTGGCCGGGTTGGAATGCTGCTGGGCAGTGGCGATGTCAACATTTCGGGTATGCACGTCGGTCGGCAGGCACCACGCACCAGCGCGATGATGGTGCTCACCCTCGATGATCCGGTGTCGCCTGTGGTGCTGGCGAAGATTGCTGAGGAGCCCGATATCGAGCGGGCGTATAGTATTGTGTTGTAGCCAAGAGGATTTGAGCTAAGAGCACCCCTTAACACTTTATTGCTCTTAGCTCATTCATACATTGATTGGTTCCTCTATTATTGTGTGAGTCAGTTTTTCTTACCATATTTTCGTGTTACATTGTCCCTCGTTTAATTAATCTCTTCTCTAAATATATCCTGTTCAGATATCCGATTTTAGCCAATATCACGGCGTTGCATACTGAAAATCCCTATCGCAGTGAGTCCCATAGCAAGCACAATTAGCAACAGTAGTGGAAGTATAGCTAGCTCGTTAATTGGGGTTGTGTAATGTGCGTAAGCATAGGGAGAAATCTGCATTACCGACCAATCAATTACCTGTGCTTCCCATAGCATTTCGATGAGGACAAATAGCCCCCACAGTCCCCAAACTAAAAAGTGGGCAAAGCGTGGAAATATCCCATATGCTATGGCGGCAATACCGACCAGCACCCAAACAACTGGAATTTTGCTCAGGCTCATGCCCAACACTTTAGGGAGGATGCTACCCAAATCATTGATGGCAATACCCCAACCCAATCCCATAGCAAGTCCTGAGAGAAGAAGTAAGACAGAAGAACCGGCAAAGGCAATGATCAGATAGCTACTCATCCACTTTATGCGGCTCACGGGTGTAGATAGTGGCAAATCGACCCGATTTTCCCTTTCTTCCTGCCGCAGGTTCAATACAGTCGTAAACGCATAGATCGTAACACCTACAAGTAATGCCATTACATACACAAAGATAGCAATCAAGGCTTCGTGGTTTCCAACTGTTTCCACCATTGTCACCCATCGCTCAGGCCAGATGTCCGTTAGCATTGTGCTCAAGTCACCGGAGACACCGGGTACAACCAAACCCAGTGCTCCAGTTATAAAGATGAGCCCGATACTCCAGCCAATCAATGTTCCCCGGTGTAAACGCCACGCTAGTGAAAGCGGATCACGCAGATTGGGCGCGGCATATGCTGATCCCGGACGCGACTGCAACAAGCCTGATCCCAGATCACGGCGTACTGAGAGTACATAAGCCGCTGCGATTGGAATAGCGGTGATGACATACAAGAGAATCAGAGCAATAAAGCGATTGCCAGCAAATGGTTCTGTCACCCGATACCATGTCATCGGTGAAAGCCATGCCCAGAACGTATAAGCACCGCCAACGTGGTTGATGACCATAAAAATCATGGATATTGGCAGTAGAGCTAAGGCGATCCAACGTGCCGTACCCGCATTTTCCCAGATTTGTGCAGTGAGTGCTGCAATGCCTGCAAAGAACCAACCAGTCGCCGCGATTGTCAATCCGAGGATGATTGATCCATCTATGGCTTCTCCAGCACCTATCAACGCAATCGAAACGAGCAAGCCCGCAATCAAATTGGCAATACATACGACAATCAATACAGCCGTGAGAAGTGCATGGCGTCCTACAATACCACTACGCAGTAGCTCACTGCGACCTGTGGTCTCATCTGCACGGGTATGACGAATAACAAGTAGCACACTAGCAATAAGACTAACCATCGCAGCCTGAAGAGCGCTACGCCAGATAATGGCACCCGTTGTTGTGAGTGGCACAACAGGACCCAGCCACGCAGTTGTCAGTGGATTGGCTGTCAATTCAGCAAGAAAAGATTCCCAATCTGGTAAAGCATTGATGAAGGAAACCTGCCCCTGAACCGTTAGTAAAGGCAAAATGACCCATATCAGCAGCAAAAAGCGGTCACGGCGCAGGATTAACCGAATGAGAGACCCTATTCCTGTTAATTGGTTAAGAGTATTCATGTCTATGACATCACTTTCTCGACCGCAGGTTGATCGCCATAATGCTGCATGAAAAGCTCTGCCAAGGTCGGAGGCGTACTCGTCAAATCCTGAATGCCAAACTGTGTGATGTGCTTCAGAACACGATCAAGTGCGTCAGGGTCAGCCTGAAACTTCACGTGAGTAGTGTCCTGATGGAGGTTGTAAACACCAGAGATTTGATACAGTCCTGTGATTGCTTGTCGTGTTTCAACGGTGATGGAATTCCTCGTCATGTGACGTAAATCAGACAAAGAGCCAGCCTCTACAATTTTGCCCTCACGAATGATACTCACACGATCACAGAGAGCTTCGACTTCGGCGAGTATATGGCTTGAAAGAAATACAGTTTTGCCCTGTTTTTTGATTTCAGTGACACAATTTTGGAAGATGGCTTTCATCAGAGGATCCAACCCAGAAGATGGCTCATCGAAAATGTACAGTTCAACATCCGAAGCCAGTGCGGCAATCAACGCAACTTTCTGACGGTTGCCTTTGGAATAGATACGGCACTTCTTCGTCGGATCAAGATCGAAACGCTGGATAAAGTGATCTCGTCGTTGCGTGTCGAAGTTCCCACGCATCCGGCCAAGAAGATCAATGACTTCTCCGCCCGTCAAGCCAGGCCATAGAGTAACGTCACCAGGGACATAGGCAAGACGCTTATGCAGTTCCACAGCGTCATGCCAAGGATCGCCCCCCAATAATTGAACTTCGCCCGAATCGGCACGCAGCAAACCGAGTAAGGTACGAATTGTCGTCGTTTTTCCCGCACCATTAGGACCCAGAAAACCATGAATCTCACCTGTCTTAATGGTTAGATTCAATCCATCCAGCGCATGAACCGTTCCAAATGTTTTGACCAATCCAGATGTCCATATTGCATTTGTCATTTTGAATTTTCCATCTCTTTGTGAAACTGTTCTGTCAGTACATTTGCAATGTGGGTTGTGTATTCCAGAAATGCAGTCGTAGCCTCCTGCAACTCCTGGTGCAAAATTTCTTGTTTTGGCTCAAATGTATTGCGAATGACCTCACTCATCAGATCCGCTAACTCTTCATCTGACTGTTGATACGCTTCTGGTAGTACAGGTCCGACGGTGAAGAAACCTATGACAATAGCAACGCACATTGCTACCTGCGCTTTTGCACTCAAATCTTTGCGTACAAGATCGCGTTTACTCAGAAATTCAATATAAGTTTCAAAACCAGCCATCTTTTCAATAAATGCTGAGTTGCCATATGCCCCTTCCAGCATCTTTCCCCAGACATCCTTGTCTCCTAACATGAGTGCTTTCAGGAGTGGACGTTCCATCACAAGAATCATGGTGTGTTTCAAGATGTTGCCCAAGCGTGCCCCTTGAGGATCGGCAGCAATGCGTTTGGGAAATGCTTCGGAGATTGCGACCTGTTCACGTCGAATGAGCGTTTTGAACAAATCATCGCGAGTCTTCCAGTGAAGATACACAGTCCCTTTGCCGACTTCTGCTTGTTTTGCTATGTCATCTATCGTGGTTTTGTTGTACCCCCAGCGCAAAACCAGGTCTACTGCTGCATCCAGAATTTTATGGGCACGCTTGATACGCTCTGCCACTGCGGTGTTTGAATTGTGATCAGTCAATACTTATTCCTTAATTATATTGTTTTGTTTGACTATATTTCATATTTGGTCATATGAATATTGGTCGATATTATAAACCTGGAACCATTGTGAGTCAAGTACAATCTTGGATTGTAGTCAGATAGTAGAGGCAAACCAGTATCGTTCCCAAAAAACACACAACCCATCGCCGAAACGATAGGTTGTGCAAGTGGAATTATGTTGATGAGTAATCAGCGCTGAACGATGGGGAGATAGGTGTTGCTGCCGAAACTCACCACATATGCTCGTCCAACGTTACCCCCTCCAAAAGGTGGGGATACTTCCCTTCAAAAGATGGGGAAAAAACTACCTCTTTTTAGAAAATACGACATGATTTTCGTGATATAATGATCTTATAAATAGTTTATTGTATTGAAAAGAAGATTGTGTTGTATTGAAGAAAGGGAAATTTCCATGCACTACGAAAAGGCAGGTCGCGTCGAATACGCGTTGCTGTCATTCCTCTACGGATTGTTTGGCCTTTCGGTGATCCTGCTGATTTGGCAGATTATTGTGCCGCAGCCTATCAATGTTCCTGGGATTACCATTGACCGTCTGAGCGCGTCTATTACGTTGTTGGTTGCGGGAGTAGGAGCCGTTTCATATCGCTTTGCATTACGCTATCTCGACGGTGAACCTCGACAGCAGCAATTTTTACGTTGGCTTGCCTTTACGGTTGCATCGGCTTATATCCTGATGCCTGCTACCAATCTGCTTCTGTTGTTCTCTGTATGGTTGCTGACTAGTTTTGGTCTGCATCAGCTGCTGACCTTCTACCAAGAGCGCTCAGAGGCATTTCCTCCCGCCCGCAAGAAATTTTTGATCAGTCGATTGGGTGATGTGGCACTGCTCGCCGCGATTGGCCTGATCGGACTTGGGTGGGGCACCCTGGATCTCCATGTCTTCCTGAGTCGTGTGACTGAGTCTGGCGTTTGGCCCTTCACCCCAACCGTTGTTGCTTTACTTATTGTCACAGCGGCCCTGACCAAATCGGCACAATTTCCCTTCCATAGCTGGTTGCCTGAAACAATGGAAGCGCCCACACCTGTTTCTGCTCTTATGCACGCTGGTATTATCAATGCTGGTGGGGTGTTGCTGCTTCATTTTGCTCCGTTGCTTGTCACCGTTCCAGTTGCATTGTTGATGCTGGCCTTTGTCGGTACACTCACCGCAATGTTGGGCTTACTTGCTATGTGGGCACAAACCAACATCAAACGTTCATTGGCATGGTCAACCGTGAGTCAGATGGGCTTTATGATGCTTCAGTTTGGTATGGCTGCATTCCCCGCAGCGATTTTACATCTGCTTGGACATGGTTGTTATAAAGCATGGTCTTTCTTGCGCACTGGCGATCTGCCCAGACACTCTCCGACACCTCCTACTTCACCAATGCGCTCGGTGGTGATGGGCATATTGGGGACATTGATAGCAGTACCTGCATTGTGGTTGGGTGTCTTGATTACAGGGTTTGATCCATTTCAATCACCAGGAAAATTTGCACTGACATTTATTGTAGCGCTTGCCATTGGGCAGGTATGGATCGCTATCTTTCGCACGCCCACATATGCCACTTCTAACACACTATCGGGCTCAGTGATTGCATTAATCACAACTGTGGTTGTTGCTATTTTCGCGTTGGGCCTGTACCAAGGTGCTGAAATCTTCTATATGCCGGTATGGGGTGAGGTTCCCATTGCGACTGGACCAGTTGCCTGGGCCGCTGCTGCTCTGCCGATACTCGGTTTTACCTTCATGGTAACCCTATACACCTTGCTCCCCATCTTTAGTCGTACTGCAATGGGACGCGCTTTCTATGTGCATGCCATTCACGGTTTTTACTTTGGTGCTATTGCTGATCGTCTGGTAGAACGTATTTGGAATAACTTTGCTGTGAGGAGAGTCGAACATGCTTAATACTACCCGCTCTGTTGAGCTAGAACATCACCCAGAGTATGTGTTACGTGATGAAGTAGCCGAAGTGTGCCGTCAAATTCCACCGCTGTGGGACTTGTCTAACTATGTGGCCGTCAATCCATTCTTAGGTTTTGCGTCACAGCCTTTGGCCGAAGCCGCACGCGAGATCGATGATGGATTAGATGCCCAGATTTTGCCAGATGTTGAGTATTATCGCAACAGATGGCGCGAAGGTGCTTTTACTCGTCAGGAACTTGTGCATGTAGCTGAACGTGCGGGTCAGAATGTAGACTTTCTTGCAGCTATTCTCAATGGTGAGGTCGCGATCCCGTTACGAGCAGCCAATGAGGTTATGACCTGTGCAGAGGACCATGATCGTCACTATGGGACTGAATGGAACGAAAAAATTATTCGCCATGTGACACTCTGGTGTGCCGTCCAGATTCCACAGGACGGTAGCCAGTGGAGTGATTTTGTGACAGATCGTGGGCTGTATGCTGCGTGGCGTGAAGCAGCTAAAGAGGATCGTTCACTGGAGATTGCTGGACTGCGTGGTTGGCGTGCCTGGGTGCGAGACTTACCTGAAGCACCAGAGCAGGCCATTGCAACCATGCTGGAGCGGCTCTCCATACCATATAGTGAACGTAAGGCATACCTCTATCGCTTGCTGGGTGGTGTGTTTGGTTGGGCCTCGTACTTGCGACGTGGTTCCTGGGAGGTGGGTAGCGATGAGCCTGGGATGCTGGGCGACCTGTTAGCCATCCGCATTTGTGCTGATGCAGCAGTCCCCCATCTGACACACGATTCGGTGCGGGTCCCGGTTCGCTCGGCTATGCATGCTGCAGTTGAAGATGAGTCTCTTCGCTTTCTCTTTCAAGAAGCGTTGGAGGATGCCTACTTCAAACGTGTGTCGGCCAAACTTGCTCCTCCTCCAGCAAAACCGACTCGTGAGCGACCTGCGGTACAGGCGATTTTCTGCATTGATGTTCGCTCTGAGCCGTTGCGCCGTCATTTGGAAGCGCAATCACCTAAGATCCAGACCCTTGGTTTTGCAGGCTTCTTTGCAGTGAGTTTAGAGTGGCAGGTTGACGAGAAGGGTAGTGCGCGTTGTCCAGTACTCCTCAAACCAGCAGTCCAAATAAAGACACCTGCAGCTCCTCCAAAAGGGGCTGGCAAAAGTACATTGAAGCAGATGCAAATGGCCCCAGCTGCGGCATTTACGTTTGTCGAAACAGTCGGACTTGCTTATAGTGTGGGTCTGGTTGGTGATGCGCTCAATCAGTTCACCACGCCACGCGCCGATGAGGGGCATATGGCGATTGAGCTTGAACCACGTGACTCCGGCACTGGTATGACCCCGGAAGTCCGCCTCAATACGGCAGCCGGTATTTTGAAGAATATGGGATTGCGCGAGACCTTTGGACGATTAGTCCTTTTGTGTGGCCATGAAGGTCGCAGCGAAAATAATCCCCATGCGGCTGGCCTGGATTGTGGTGCTTGTGGTGGGCATGGTGGGGCGGTCAATGCGCGTGTGGCTGCAGCGGTACTCAATGATCCGGCAGTACGCGCTCAGTTGCCTGCTCAAGGATTCCAGGTTCCTGCGGACACCTATTTCGTCCCTGGCCTGCATGATACATCTATTGATGAAGTAACACTTTTTGACACCGACGCTATCCCGGAAAGCCATCGTGAGGATGTCGCACAGCTACAACGCTGGTTGGCAGGTGCAGGGGCGCAGGTGCGCGCCGAACGTTCGATAGCCTTGGGCGTTGAGAAACAACCACAGGGCTTCCTCGACAAATTACTGCGCCGACGAGCCCAGGATTGGTCAGAGGTGCGACCTGAGTGGGCATTGGCCCGCAATGCGGCGTTTATTGCTGCACGACGTGAGCGCACATATGGTGCTAATCTCGAGGGGCGTAGTTTTCTGCATGAGTATGACTGGAAAACCGACCCGGACAACTCAATTCTAACGTTGATTCTCTCTGCGCCGATGGTGGTGGCTTCATGGATCAATCTACAGTATTTTGCCTCAACAGTGGATAATCACACTTTTGGATGTGGTACCAAAGCGTTACATAACCGAGTGGGATCACTTGGTGTTGTATTGGGCAATGGTGGAGATTTACGAACAGGTCTTGCGCTACAATCCGTCCATGCCCCAGATGGAAGCTGGTTTCATGAGCCATTGCGTCTTCAGGTTATCGTAGAGGCACCACAAGAGCGTATCGAAGCGGTGCTCACTGCCAACCCAACGGTATTGGACTTGATCGACAATGATTGGGTAAGGCTGTTTGCTCTTGATCCAGAAAGCAATAAGTCGGCACGCTGGATGCCAAGACAGGGATGGGAACATCAGATCCCTGTGGCTTAATCGACAGAATGTGCTGCCCCTGACTGACACTATTCTCAAAAGGGAATGGTTTGGGGCAGCTTCATTATTGTGGAAGAAACGCAGTATATTACCTTTAAAGAGTATCTGCCCCAACAAAAACACACTATCTACATCGCTTGCTGACCTGGAACTGTGAGAATCTGTCCACTTTGTGTATAGTCAAGTGACAGGATAAATGGTGTTGCTCGTGCGACCCAATCGGCTACATCTGGGAACTCGTGTGCCTGTTCACCGAGTATCTTCTGGAGCATGGCTGTGTTGGTGGTGCCAGGAATCAATGCAACTGCCCCAATTCCTTCAGGTAGTTCATTTGCCAGTGTTTTTGTGAAGGACTCGATAGCAGTTTTTGAGAGATTGTAGGCGCCACTTCGTGCAGGATTCTTGCGACCGCTCCCAGAAATAAGGTTGATGATGAGACCTGAACCACGAGACAGCATTACCGGAACCGTCGCCTGCACTATGTTAAAGACCCCCTTGATATTCACATCAACAACCAGATCAAAATTTTCTGGCGATAACTCCCATAAAGGCGCTGGCTCATTCATGATGCCAGCATTATTGATAACAACATTCAACTCGCCCTCTTGCTGTACGATGGTAGCTACCCATTCCTGAATCGCCTGCCGATTACACACATCAAGGAGCGTATGATGAGATGATAAAGCTGAAAATGCCGCCTCAACAGGTGATCGGGCACAGGTGTATACACGGTGCCCAAGGCGTGTGAAGTCTTCGGCCAGAGCTGCCCCAAGTCCTTTACTGGCACCAGTTATCAGGATAACCTGTGACATGCGTCCTCCTATCTGTAACACTGTCTTGGTGAAAGTCTGCTAGTTTATCTGCTTTCAAAGATCATAGAGTATGCGTCAAGCAGTCACGTCTATACGATCAGACTTGTTTGCACACGAACGTCGTATCAGGATGCTCTAGGGCATGTTTTGATTTGACATAATGATGAAGCTGTCGTCAACATCTGTGGCGGGGGCGTTTTCGAACAATGTTCGGTGTGGTGTGTAGGTACTGTCGGCCTCAAAACGCACTGGCATGTTTCGCGTCGTAGCGAACTCCAACGTGTGTCGAATGAGCATAGCCGCAAGAGTATCAGCATCTCGGTGTGGCACCTGTATGACCCCCACATTCATAAGATACCCTTCATTGGCTTCTGGGCGAAATGGATTGGTAATAAGATTATTCGCCCCAATGAGTTGGGTGTTGTCGTAGGCACAAAAGTGCGAACCTGGCATAACGTTAGTGCCACAGTAATGGTGAAGTGCTTGCGCTACGCTTTCCTCGATTGGTGGACTCCAGGTGTGAAATTGACGATAGACAGCGGCTTGGACGAGAGCGATATCCGTAAGTGATACGGAACATTCAGGCTCATCCATATTGAGAATGTTATACTCTGCATGTGTTTTGGGTAAGGTTTTTACCCATTCCTGAACTCTCGGTTCCTGTAAATTCAATACACCTGTGAGGGTATCGACGATGGGCCGAAAGCCTTGTGTGTGGAAAAACTGAACACCCGCCTCATCGCGACGAGTGAGTTTGACCAACCATGGGCGCCCATCGCTAACTTGTTGGAGCGCATTGAAGAGAAGTGTTCCAATGCTTTGACGCTGCCATGTAGTTGCGACGTGTATAATCACCATCAACATTGCAGGATGGAATGTGCTTTCAAAGATCGTACCAACACCAACAACGCGATCATTCTGTGTTGCTACCAGAGTAGTACGCAACAGGTTGGTCTCCGATTGCCAATTACGATGCAGATTGTACATGGCGAGCATTGTTCATGTCCCTATAACTCATGGAGAAGATGTTCAACAGGCACTGTATCAGCTGTGGTGAAACTGCGAATGGTGATCATTTTTTGACTCAAACATCAGCGACGCTTCGCAGTCGCGAGCAATGCTTCGGATTCGATGTACAGGTTGCCGCCGTCGCGGTTCTTCCCGAACCGACGGCGCACCTCCTCGAGGACAGTTTGCTGCTGATTCGGGGTGAGCCGTTGAGACCATGGGTTTCCCTGGAAGATCTGTTCCAACTTGAAACGGTACTGCTCGGTCAACACCACACCTTGGGGCGAGTCGAGGCCGGCATCCCGTAGGGCCTTGGTGAGTCGCTCGGGATCTGAAAGTTCGGTCATGCTGACCGAGGGAGGAGGTAGTTTGATATTGGGGTATACGTCGCGGCAAATCTGCCGGATCAACTGGTTGATCCCACCGCCGTCGGGATCTTTCCAGGTCACAATCGCCACCGTCCCACCCGGCTTCGTCACGCGAGTCATTTCGCGAAGCCCCTGATTCCAGTCCTCAAAGAGCATCACCCCGAACAACGATACAGCCACGTCGTTCGACGTGTCCGGCAGCATGAGCGCCTGTCTGTCCATCTGCTGGGCGTTGATGTTACAGACGCCTCGGGCACTGAGCCGCTCGATCATCTTCGCGGAGAAGTCGATGGCAACTACTTCCGCCCCAAGCTCCGCCGCCGGCAGGGCTGCTGCCCCAGTTCCGGTCGCCACGTCGAGGAAGCGTACACCTGGGCAAATATTCAACCGCGACAGCATAGTCCTCGCGTAGAGCAAGAAGAACGGATGGGCTTTGGCTTCGTAGCTTTCCGCCATGTCGTCCCAGAATGCGGAGTCGGTCATTGCGTTCCCCCGAACGGCCAGTGCCGCAGGCGCTCATCGATCTCGGTTATGGTAACAGATGTCATAAACATTTCCTCAGTATCAGGCGGTACGAGTTGCAATAGCGCATCATCAGGAATCATAGCACATCCTATGATTTCTGCGCATTTCTGTGTAGTGGTTTGTTTGTGCATGTGTATTGACATCTATGGAGCTGCCATCATTGCTTTGCCAGCAGGATCGCAAAGGCCCGGACAGGTAGCTTTTTCTTGGAACTGCTGCTGATTACACAACCGACATAACTATCTATCTTTCCCGAATTTGATAGCTTATCACTGCTATATCAATCCGCAACGCTGCGCTCGAAGACCCCTACATTCGCAGCGTAAGTTTGCTCAGGACGAGGCAGTGCAGCGTTGTAAGTAATCCTCCTCGAGGCGTATGATCTGCTCCCGCACTACTTGCGCTCCCTCTAGGGTATGCCTCCGTTCTGCACGTTTCCGGTCGCCGTTTGTCACCCAAATCTGTCCACATATTGCTGCCAAGCGTATTCCTTAAGGACTGGTGTCAGCAATCGCCATCAGGAGACGAGGCTGTTACACACAGTCAGGGTAAGTTCGGACGTTACACACTGAATAATAGCGTCCAGCGTAGCTTGTCTCAGGTTGCTGCAACAATTGGTCAACAAGCTGAACAAACTCACTGAACCACTCAGACCGCTTTCGTACCAGACCATGTCGTCTTTCCGAACATCGTTGTATCCTATCAACGAATGCTAGCGCTGATTCCAAGAATGAGTCGTTCGCCGAACAGTCATCGAGGGTAATCAGTTCTTTGGCAAAAGGAATTGGATGGTAGAAGTTGGGCGAAGCGACCAGTGTGCCAAGATGGATATGTTTGGTGGCCAGGTCTGTGGTCCTCAACGTCGCACTACTATACACCAAGCAGCGTTGCGAGCTGCGATGCTAGGACGGACCTTCGTGCTCGATGCTGTGGATCAGACCATGATCGTAGCCATGCCCACTATCTGGAACAGTGACAAGGGGAGCCACTATACGAGTCCGTTAGTCACGAGCAAACTGGAGGCCGTTGGAGGCAGGATCAGCATGGATGGAAGTGGGTGGGCACTCAACACCATTGGCAGCCTCACTGCGCGTGCGGGCTCAACTGGGAGCTAGGGAGCCCTGATAATGGTTAGGAAGGCGGGAAGGATTAGCTTGTAGGGTGGTTCTCCCAGCCGTCGTCGCAGACCGGTCGCAAGCTTGTCAACGATCTTGTGGAACTCAGGACCGAGTTGCTTCTTTGCAAGCTGAAGGTGAGCGTTGGCATCGTGAGCGATACCCCAAACGGCCTCAAAGGTCTGGGCTTCCAAACGACCGTCGAAGCGCTCGACCTCGATGATCTCGAGTCCGGCTGCTTCAACCTCGCATCGAATATCAGCCTCGGTTCCCAGTTGGCCGGGCACCTCCAGATCGGGCATTGGTGTCCCCGAGGCTTCAGCCAAAGCCTCCACCATTGAGGCCATGGCGGGCGATGTCGACATAGGAGGCCACGAAGAGATGACGGCCAAAGCGCCAGGACGAAGCAGCCGACCCATCTCACGAAGGCCTTGATCACGCGATGAGAAGAACATCAAGCCAAAGAGCGAGAAGGCGGCATCGAACGAGTCATCCTTGAACATCAACTCTTGGCAGTCTCCAAGGTGAACGCTGACATTCTCCAGTCTATCAGCCGCTACCCGTCGGCGAGTCGCGGCTACCATTTGAGGCGAGAAATCGACGGCGGTCACCTCGGTAACACGGTGGGCGGCTGGAATGGTGAGGCTCCCAGCCCCACATGCAACGTCGAGGACACGAGCATTTGGCTGCGGGTCGACTATGTCGAGCGCACGGAGGCCGAACTGGCTAAATAGGTCCCAAACGGATCGGTCGAAGCCTTCGGCAACGAGGTCCCAAGTTTCGGCGAGTGAGAGCGGGTTTGTTTCTGTCATGGTATGCTCATTTCTAATTCGGAGGTGCACGACAATCGGCACCACTCGGTGTGGCTCATAGTTGAGCCTGTAAAGACAGACCGTTCCTTTTCTGCGCGAAGTGGGGCGTCTGCAAGGCGTTGGTATATTTTTCTACGACCAATTGCTTGTACAACAGAGGCTATTCCAGTGTGATAAACGCCTTCAATGACCTCTCGCTCAACCTCCACTAGGTGGCTAAAATGGAGGTTTGTTCGCTCACGTGCTAGTGACTCTTTAGATTGCATGGTATCAATGCAATTCCCAACACCAGTGCCATATGTCATTTGTCTTAGCGTATACGCTTCCGTTAAAAAACACCCCCAGTTCGCAAGCTTGATTCACCTTTTTATAAACATCGGCGCGAAGCTCCGCTTGGCTGAGTTCCGTGTACGTATACGTCGGTACTGTACCGTTTATCCCACATCTGGCCTCTTTGCGCTCGTTGTGATGGTCGCTCTCGCAATAGAACGACGCGCAGAAGCCGCAATCCTCGCACGTTCACCCACTGAGCTGATTGAGTCTTGAACATTCAGCCGAGGACAAAGCATAGCGCTAACACACACCACTATACCGATAAACACTAGCCTCAATACCAACACTCGCTCACTAAAAACCCTCGCTTGATTCGGTCTGCTTGTTTGCCACAACAATATATCGCCTCGTTCTGTCATCATTCAGCGTTGCGTTCGTCGCAGACATCCATTCGACCGCTTGGATGCAAAAGCCCACCGACTCAAGCAAGTACGGCGTGAGCGCAAGCGATTGCTATGATGCAAGAGGCAGTACATCGACATATGCTTGCCCGTGGTCCGTCCAGGACTCACGGGAGCATATGCCATCGATAACGATAACTAGCCCGTGCGGCTTTAACCAATAATGCCAGTTCTTGAATGCTTGGAGTGGATCAAACAGACCACAAACTACCTGTCGTGAAACGATGGCATCGAACGCAGACGGACTGAAGTGGCTCCGGTCTTCTTCAGCGTCCGTGAATCCGTTGCACCGAGTTACAGCAGGCAACTTGTCTGTCAACTTGGCCAGCATGGCAGGGGATGGCTCCAACGCACCGAGCTTTACTCCCGGCACCCGCAATAGCACGCGGCACAAATCCCCCGTACCCACGTCGAGGACCGCCGAACCGGGTTGCAACGTCACGACCCGTTGCAGATTGGACCAGTAGGCTTCAACCTCGGCGTTGGACATGCCGTGTCCTGGGTCATTGTCGTAGCGGTCTGCCTCTGATGCGTCGTACGTGTCAACGTACTTCTGACGTACAGTAGCACGAACTTCACGCCAATGCATTTTGCAGTTCTCCTGTGGCCGAACTAGTATTAGGCTGACAGTTTCCACCTAAGTGCTACCCGCTCAGATGGCTTTTATCTCCATCTCATAATCTCAAACAGTATATGTACGAATCTAGACGGTCTGCGAACAAGTATACTACGCGCTATGAAAAAACACCACAACATGCACACGAAAGTTAGGGAGTATGGCGACGTATGTATAAGACACTAATCATACCTTGGCGTTTATGTACGCGTGAATCTCACTGGTACCCTTTTAGACACACTCCAATAACTTGCTGTGTGGCTTTAGAATGCTACTATCGTGTAACACACAATACGTATTGACCATGCAGACACATATCATTTTGAAGCTGCTGGAGTAAGTTCTGACAGCTATACTGACGAAACAGTTGATACTCCACTATGTATGACTATTCCTCCTGAGAATTGGGAGCTATCCCTTTTATGATAGTGCTCAGGCCATACTCAAACTCAGTGTCCAGATCGACGGTTGTCAAATACTGGCGGTGTTTGTACAGCTGTGGAAAGCGCTCCTCCGATTCTGCAATAAATGCTTCTGCAGTTTTATCGAAGGCGAGGAGCGATCCCGTCACTTCGTCCACTGCAAACCCAGCTACATACGTAATCAGCACATTACAGGTGCGTACTGCCATCTGTGGCGATAATCCCGCTTCTGCGAAAATAGTAAGGAAAGCTTCTGCAATCACATAGTCACTAGGGACATTAACATCATGCGTCATCGCAAGTGGGAATATCTTAGGGTGCCGTTGAGCCATTCGGCGATACGACCAGCACATTGACCGTAGCTGTTCGCGCCAGTCTCCCTCCGTGATATTGGTGTCGCACTCTGACAACACCGCATCAACAACTGCGTCGAGAAGGGCCTCTTTATGTTTGAAGTAGTAATAGAGTGCCATCGGTCTCACCTGAAGTTCAGATGCTAAACGCCGCATACTAATGGCTTCCACACCGTGCTTATCCATGAGAGTGAGCGCCGTCTGTACTATTTGTTCTTTCGTAAGCGGCAGCCGTCCTGCGACACGTGCCACATAAACCCCCTTGACAAATGATACACTGTACATTAAATTTATTGTACGGTGTATTATAACAGAGAGATCCAAAAATGTCACGGTTTCAAAATCAACAAAGTCACAAAAATATGTATTTTAGAGATAGAGAGAAAGGGTTGATAGCATGAGTCCTTCTGTGCAACTTCTTGGTACTATCTTTCACAACAACCACAAGCGCATAGTGCTTACCTATGCACTTGTGTTTCTCGAAGAGACGCTCGAGCTATTGTATCCTTTTGTTATAGGTTTCGCCATTAATGAGTTAGTCAATGGTTCATTGTATGGCCTTTGGGTATTTGTGCTACAGTATTTCACCCATATTCTGGTTGGCTCTATACGTCGTTTCCACGATACACGTACTTATACAGGCATCTATGCACGGCTTGCGACGGGTGTCGTGCTTGAGCAACACCGTCAACACAGAGGGCTTTCACAGATTGTCGCTCGGTCGGGTATGCTCAGCGAGTTTGTAGACTTTTTCGAGTCAGATATCCCCTATGTCGTTCAGAGCCTGTTCGCGGTCATTGGTGCCATTATTATGCTGGCATTCTATGACCCAATTCTGGCGGGAGTGGCGCTAGGTGTCTTTATTCCAGTTTGTTTTATCAACCGTGCCTACTTTCAACTATCTAACCGACTCAACAAAGGTCTCAACAATCATTTTGAGCGTGAGGTGCGTTGTATCGAAACTCGTAAACCCCAGCGTATTAGAAAATATTACAACCTGTTGGCCTTTTGGTACGTGCGCCTTTCTGACGCTGAGGCGCTTAACTATGGGGTTGTGCATGTGTTTATGATGACACTGATGGCTGTAGCCATCTACCGCAGTGTAACTGCTGTTAGTCTCGAGATAGGAGATATGTTTGCGGTTATTTCCTATACATGGGGCTTCATTGTAGGACTAGACTCTGTACCGGCGCTAATCCAAAAGGTAAGTCGTTTGCGTGATATCGGCAAACGGGTTCATGAGGATGTATGATTTTAACCAGCCTTGGGCGACCATCGCTGAGTTATTAGAGTGTATTGGGAAGTAATGTTCCCATGAAAAACACCTCTACTGCTTTAGTTCAGAGAAGATAAGCAGTGGAGGTGTTTTAGAGGATTCTTACAACAACAATAAGTGGTTACAATTGGTAGGCATGAAGAGCTTGCGGTATGTTCTGAGCTATAGCGACATCATTTTGCACGAGATCGGTTTGTGCCAGAATGTGTGCATGTTTGGCTTGGACACCGACAAGCACAAAGCGACATCCAATTAATTGTACTGCTGCCACAATGCGTTGTAGTTGGTGCGCTGTGTGGCCTGTTACATGAGCAATGCCGGTAACATCTACGACCACCTTTTTCGCGTGCGCTTGGTAGATTTTCTGGAGCAACGTCTCCATAATTGATTCGCAGCGTGTCTCATCAAGAAATCCAATCAGTGGAAGAAAGAGCGTTTTATCGCTCAATGGAATGATGGGTACAGACAATGATTGTATAGTTTCTCGGAAGTGTTGCTCACGTGAAAGATGGTCCTCTAAATCATGGATCTGAGCTTCGATTTGTTGTTGATGTGCAGCGTTAGTATCCAGCAGTTGCTGAAAGGCGTTGCGTAACCGACGAATTTGGAGAATATTGCCCCCGCTGCTTAGACGATCCTGCGTGTTCCCGGTTGTATAGCGTTCAGCATCGTCGGCAAGTCGAACAATCGGTTGTGTGATAGCGTCAAGCAGCCACCATGTGAGTGCACATACTGCTAAAACGGTTGCTCCTATGCCTATCACAATCCAAACAAAGCTGTTGCCAATAGCTTCCCGCTGTGCCTGATCAAATGCTGTTAAGTCTTGCAAATAATCTTCCTGAGCAACGGCAAAAGCATCTAAAAGGTCATGAAAGACCTGAGTTGTTTCACCTTCTTGCAATCGTCGTGCATCTGCTCGTTTACCCTGTGATACTAGATTGACTGCTGTATCGTGTCGCAGGTTGAGATCATCATAGAGCGTGATGATATGCTGTTCGCTTGATGCCATATCACTGTCTGCCTGGCTCATTTTCGAGAACGTATTCTCTAGAGTTTCTCGTAGCTGAAGGTAGCTCTTGTCTGAGTCACCATTAATGAGTGTGCTGACTGCCTGATGTTGATCTGCAACTAACAACTCCTGTTGTTGTGAAGCAACAATCTGGTCAAGAATAGATTGTCGCTGTACTGCAAAAGCTGTCAGCCGATTCTCGACCAATGGCAGACCGATAACTGTTAAAGCCAAGGCCAGTATTAGTATTGGGAGGAGTGCAAACACGAGTCGTGCACGAATGCCCATAAGCGTTCCTTTCCACATGCCGTATTCCGATGCGGTATATTGCTGAAAGAGTGGCGACAATTTATATCTGTGCTAAGTAGTATGGTAGTTTTACGCTATTACCAGCATCGAACCATATGGTGTAAGATGTCAGTGGGCATAGGAGAACAAAGAGATATGTGGTCAGGGTCAGCAGAGTGTTCGCTTACTTGATACACTTACGCACGATCCTTTGGCGACGAATGTAGAAGTTGGAGTGGTATCATTGAGAAATGCCCATTTTTTGCCGTACATGCCCTCAAAATGAATTCCTGATGTGATGATACTAGCGTCACACACCTCCCACCTGGGGTGGGTAACAGCATATTCATTGGTTTTGTTCCCAATGGGTGTGTAGCCCCAATAATGCTCAATAATAAATGCTTCATGGCTGTCCTGTGCAGGAGTGTACCAATCATCGGAAGAATGGATATGGAGATAATGTGTATTACTCCAGTGATAGGCTATTTCTCTGCCAACCTTGAGTGGATTCACTGCCCGCTTGATCGGTGTATAGTGGTATGGTTCTGCATAGAAGGTATTGGCAATAAGGGCAATCAATCGTTTCGGGACCAATTCTTGAACAAAGACCACTCCACGGCGTACCTCATTACCATCAATTCGCTTAACATACAGTCGTAAGTTAATCTCGGAAAATGTGATATGACCAGGCCATTTGATTCCGGCTACTTTCGTATCAGCAAACTCGAAGAGCACCAAGCTCGCATATGTTTCCCCGCTATCTATGTCGATGAGGCAATGATGTGGTACATATGCTTCCACCAACTCTTGAGGGATTGCATAATTGATCATAATTAAGTCATACCACTGGGCAGTCAGAAAGTTCATTGTCGTTACGTAGCTTTCTAGTCAATTATGTATACGTATTTGTTTAATTGTAGCATCGTCACCATTCCTCGACCCAGTCAGGATATGCACAACCTGATAATTGCCTAGGCAACTGGCCTGTGGTGTTTTCTCTGAAAATCCGTGATCTTGCCGATGTTTCTCAGATCTGTTCGTAGTACAGTGTGTTTCACATACCATTTCTTAACGGATATTGTGATTACATTTACTAAAGTCGAATTATTGTGAAACCGCACTGGATTCTGACAGGAGGAAGGTATGACCTATCGCTTTTCCACTCGTTTTGGG
Source organism: Chloroflexota bacterium (assembly GCA_039178835.1). Lineage (GTDB taxonomy): Bacteria > Chloroflexota > Chloroflexia > Chloroflexales > Roseiflexaceae > AL-N1. The sequence goes on along the minus strand of JBCDFA010000029.1, from coordinate 9,288 downwards.
TTCGTTTTGATCGTCATAGCTATCTTGCTAAGTATGTTTGCCGTCAGCACAACACCAACACAAGCATTAGCTCCGGCATGGGAACCCGATACCGCATACTCTGTCAATGATCGCGTTTCGTACGAAGGTGTAGAATACGTATGTATCCAGCCGCACACATCACTTATTGGTTGGGAGCCATCCAATGTAGCCGCACTATGGTCTCCCCAGTCGGATACGCCACCGCCCACGCCGGTCGAAACGACCACCGCTGAACCAACCCAAGATCCTACAACTGTTCCCGAACCAACGGCAACTCCAGTTGTCACGCCAACCCCGCGCCCCAACCCTGGTGGTGATTTGCCGAGTCGTTTGTTGGTTGGGTACTGGCACAACTTTGATAATGGCTCACAGGTTATTCGGTTGCGTGATGTTTCACCGGCATTTGATGTAATCAATGTGTCGTTCGCTGAACCAACCACCCCAAGTGGTTCGACCATGGCATTTACGCCCTTTAATGCCAGTGTTGCTGAGTTCAAAGAAGACATTGCCTATCTGCAAAGTCAGGGCAAAAAAGTACTGATTTCGATTGGTGGGGCCAATGGTGCCGTTGATCTATCCGGCAGTGATGCAGAGCAGAACTTTGCCACCTCAATGACCAGTATTATCAGTGAGTATGGCTTTGATGGAATGGACATTGATCTGGAAGCAAGTTCTGTGTCGCTTGTGCCTGGCGATACCGATTTCAAGAACCCCACCTCACCCAAGGTTGTGAATCTGGTAGCTGCCAGCCGCACGATTATCAATCAGTTTGGGAGTGATTTTATCCTGACGATGGCGCCTGAAACAGCATATGTACAGGGCGGTTTGAACAACTATGGTAACGTCTGGGGAGCGTATCTTCCGGTTATCTATGGATTGCGTGATAAGCTCACCTACATCCACGTACAACATTACAACTCTGGAAGCATGACAGGTCTTGATGGGAAGAACTATGCACAGTCAACTGCCGACTTCCATGTGGCAATGGCTGAAATGTTACTAGCCGGTTTCCCGGTTGGAAATAATCCGGACAATATGTTCCCGGCCCTGAGTCCTGAACAGGTACTCATCGGTTTGCCTGCTGAACCAAGGGCTGCCGGTGGTGGGTACACCATGCCTGGAGAGGTACAAAAAGCATTGGATTATCTCATCAAGGGCCAGTCTTTTGGTGGTGCATATGAGTTACAGAACTCATCCGGGTATCCGGCCCTGCGCGGCTTAATGACGTGGTCAATCAATTGGGATGCAGCCAGTGGCTTTGAGTTCTCCGGTAGTCATCGCCCCTATCTTGATGGTCTTAATTGATAACCATGTGTACGCCATAACGATGCATTAGTGGAAAAGAAGCGAACAGCAACCCTGTTCGCTTCTTGCACTTTGCCTAGTACTCGAAAACGAACTATGGGAGTTTTGATTGAAAGGAAACAGGTAACCCACCGGGAGCCTGTAAGAAGTAGATACGTTCACCGTGTGCATCAGTTGGTCCCTCTGGTGTCAACCCATTCTGACGAGCGTTCTCTGCCCAAGCGTCTGCATCATCGACCACGATTTGTAGCATGATCCCTGCTGGCATTTCTGGCCCGGCTGGCCACACCTCCACCCAACTCTCATCTGATTCCGCCGGAAAAACTGCGCCAGGAAAGCCATCGAAAGCATCTGCTCCTGGCATAGCTCTCTCTGGTAACCCCAGCCCGCCCCTCAGAAACGCAGCAATCTGTTCAGCTTCGTTCGAAACACTACAAAAGCGAATCCCAAGAACTTTCATCACATTCCCTTTCATTTGTTCTTTAACATATGTTCATCCGCCGTGCGTGGTTATAGCAGTAACTTTTTGCTCTTACTGTTGTTATGATAAAGAGTAGCTGTTTATACTCAACATATTGCAAAGTATGTTTTTGGTGTGCTTATCTTGAAGGCGATTAAGCGCTATTGAAACAATTGTTCTATTTTATGGTATCAAATCATCATGTGGAAGTCAAGACAGACTTTGTCAGTAGGTAGTAAATATCTCAGTTCTATATATTTTAACGCTAAAAATACAAGATACCTGCGTTTAATCTGATACATAATAGCTATTTAATGAGATGTGGACAAATACGTCGTCCTTGCATCGGGAACATAGCGAGGATTCTTTTATGGACGAGTTGCAACAGATACCCCAACCAGATATCAAGGGCCGGATTATTGATCTTTCTCCGCATACATTTCAGCATACCAAGCCCTTACTCCAAACCCCTGTTGAAGAGTCAACGACCTGTACCGAAGTCACGATCAATACAATATCTGGGACTATTCTCAATCGTGCGCTGACGCCACAGGTTGAGCGGCGGAAAGTACCCCCACGTGTGCTCCATACCTATCCGGCAAGCTCTCGCCGTTCGGCTGATGTGGTTGCGATCCAACGTGAGATACAGCCAGGGAATGGGGCCTGGTTGCATGGATCTCCTGGAAGTGGCCTCTCGACACTTTTGCAGCAGGTCACCCATTCACCAGTGGCACAATCGCTTGTTGATGGGGTAACCTATGTTGATGGTGAGGCAGAACCACCTTTTCTTGATGATATTGTTCAGCGCTTATTCAACCGTTTTTATAAAAGCGATGTTCCGGTGCATCTTCCTACCAACTTTTCATATATGTATCTGTCACAACTTCAGTCATTGATTGTGCTTGATCACGTACCACTGGATCATACCCAATTGGTTAAACTCACGAATATTCTGGTTGATAGTACTCTATTGGTTGCAGCAGACCAGCAGGTTCCCGACACGTTCCTCGATCTTCCAGTTGGTGGGTTGCCATCACAAGAAGCTATGTCCTTGATGGCGACTGAGGCCAGACTTGATCTGACCAACCTATCGATTGCGATGTCTGTCTATCACATCTGTACCGTGTTCCACAATCTACCATTACCAGTCTTTCTGATGGCCAGATTAGTACAGAGCGGGGCAATGTCGCTTCGACGTATTCTGGATGTCGTCGATGAGTTGACTGGCGCCACCACAAGGGTTTTACCCGCGTTGAGCCACGATGAAGATGGAGCCTACGAGCGTGAGACGCTGGTCATTGATACACAGGATTATGATACAGAGGCGATAGTAACAGCACTGAAGGGCTATCAGCCGTTAGAGTTAGCCGCCCAACTCATCCTGATAGTGCTCAACCGGAATGAACGGCTCGTACTCGCGGCGTTGGTCCGTGTTGGCGGATACGACGCTGATTTTGCCGCGCTAACTGCGACGAGTTTGCTCCCAATGGCAACGATCAAGCAGGCAACCATTCGCTTGATACAACTTGGTGTAATCGAAGGACAGAATGGCCGGTATGCGCTTCGTTCGATGAATTTAGGCCCCATATTTGATCAGATATTGCCGCCGGGGCCAGAGCGAGGTCGTGCCGCAGCCTATTTTGCGATGGCAATTGAACCACGCAGCGATGATCTCGTGTGGCTTGGGCGTGAACGCAGCAATGTGATGGCGGCTATCGAGACATCGCTAGCTGAAGGTACGGCGGATCAAGCAGTTGTGCTGATCCGTGCGATCCACCCATTTCTGGTATTGCGTGGCTTGTGGGGATGTTGGGGGCAACTCATCGACTGGGCTGAACAGGCCGGGGAGGTTCTGCGCGATACAGCGTTACGTGCGTGGGCCTTGCACGAACGTGGCACCCATGCCGCGCTGCATGGCGACTTTCAAAATGCTGTGGCGGATCTTGGGAAGGCATATTATCTTCGTTATGATCTGGATGATCGCGTTGGTGCCAATGCCACTCGCTACAACCTCCATCACTTTGGCATGATTGGTCCAGTTGCCGCCTATCGTTCAAAATCGGCGAATCCGACATCATCAATGTCGCCCAGACCATTATCACGAGTTATAGTAGTTGCGCTGGTGATCATTGCTGTGCTGCTCATAACAGGTGGTATTGGTGCGCTTGCGATTGCCTTTGGTGTGACGCATGCCTTCTCGATCATCTGACAAATAGTTCACCTTGCTTTTCGACCGAGAGTGGTCTGTGCTACAATATGGCTGAGTTTAAGCGAAGTCTTTCAGTAGGTTTGAGAAGAAGTTCGCTCTGCTCAAACTTTCCAATGCGATGGTGACAACATATATCGATTTTGAGATTTCACTACAGCCATATAATGGCAAGTCTTTTCCAGTACAAGTGAACTCACCCCGTGGTGATGCACGTGTTCCGCTACGTTCCCTCTCTGAGGATACGATCTATACTGCTCTGATAGCACAGCTTGCCAAACCTGAAGCCACTCAATCAGCGGTCATTGAGCTTGGTCACTTCTTGTTTCACTTTTTGTTCGAAGGTCAGATAGCCAAGCTGTACAATGAGAGCAAAGCAGCCTGTGCTGTCGATGAAGGCCTGCGGATTGTGCTCAAGATTGCTGCCGATGCATCAGAGATGATCGCTATTCCGTGGGAGTTAATGGCTGAGCCAACCGGCTGGCCGGGCTTCATGGTCGTCCGACGAGTGATGGGTGACACAGCCACCGCACCGCTCAAAGTTAAACGACCGCTGCGGTTGCTTCTGACGGCCTCACCTACGACACCAGAAGAGGAGATTTCCCGCGATCTCCAGGCGATCCAGTCTGCTTTGTCGCACATGGGCGATTATGTGCAGATGATTGTTGAGCCATATCTCACACGTGAGCGACTCCAACGACTCCTTGAGCAGGATGTGCACATCTGGCATTTTGTAGGCCAGTATGATGTTGAGCAGGACCGCCTTGTCCTCGGCGATTCGCCAGACACTGTTGAGTCATTGAACGGGGCTGATCTTGGCAAGCTGTTGTCAACGAGCAGTACACAGTTAGTCGTACTCAATAGCTTTCTTTCAAAACAAATTTCTCACATATCATTTGATCCGCTGGCCAGGCACTGTACTAGCAATGGCGTTGCTGCTTTGGTTGGTATGGTAGGCCCGAAGGATGCAACGGCTGCACTCTTTGCAAAGGTGTTCTATCTGGCCATTTCAGAAGGCTTGTCGCTTGAGACAAGTGTGGTTGAAGGTTGGCGAGCGATACAGAGCGTCCCCTTGGATCGACCGATTGTGTACGCTCAGTCTTTGGATGGACGCCTCTTTGATGTGCCGATTGTGCCCGTTCCCACTTACCCACTGACTATCCATACCAATGTCTCTGGCACGACTCCGTTCCCTGTACGTGTCAATGTCAATGATGGTGTGGGAACCCTACTCAATGCTTCTACGACACCAGAAATCGTGCGGCGTGAACAGGTACAACCAACCGACTCGACTTCATACACGTTTCAGGGGCGAGCACAGGAAGTTACCAATATTCAAGCGCAGTTAGCACCACGCTGTCGTTTATGGTTGCATGGCGATCCTGGAAGTGGTATTTCGGCCTTGCTCCAGCATGTTGCACATCAGGCAATGCCTGACAAACTTCCCGATGGGATTGTGTATATTGATGGTGAAATAGAACCGGTGTATTTTGACGATGTAGTTCAGCGCCTCTTCGAGCAGTTTTATACCAGTTCCGATCCGGTAAAAGTCAATAGTGAGCAGTCGTACCTGGCTGAGTTACGTGCGACAGTGTTGCTCAATCGGTTGCAGATTCACCGTTCTGATGTCGAGCAGCTTGCGACACGCGTACTCCATAAAAGTGCAGTGCTGATAGCTAGCGATAATCGACCTTTTAACACAGCCAGTGATGTTCCTATTGCCAGTTTGTCGCGACAAGATGCGGTTGATCTATGTCTTACTGAAGGTGTGCTTGAACAAGACACAGTGACCCTTGCGCTGCTTGACAGCCTTTGTGCGATGTTGAGCGATCTGCCATTGCCACTTGTATTGGCGATACGTTTGGTACGAGAGCAGGTTTTGCCGCTTGAGCAGCTTGTACAGGAACTTGAAGAGCTTGCTAAACAGGAGGCTGATCCATCCAAACGATATCTCAAGGTTGCCGATAATCTGGTGCAGGGACGTGAGACGCAAGAGCCTACCGGTAAGATTACTTCAAATACGGCACTGCTCTATACAACCAGGTTGGTGCTCAACAATCTCGATAAAAATGAGCAGGCAGTACTTGCGTCTCTGGTACGTATGGGTGGCGCTGGAGCGAGTGAGGCTGCCGTTGAGTTTGTGAGTAATATTCCAGCACAAACAGCACACCGGGCGTTGAGAAAGTTGCAGGCTTTAGGGTTGTCTGGTGTGGAGCAGAATCGCATTGTTGTATCAGTCAGTCTACGGCGTATTCTGGAAAAGTTGCTACGACCAGGCCCCGAGCGAAGTCGCGTAGCAGCGTTTTTTGCTGAACAAATTGAACAGCGCAACGGCGATTTTGACTGGCTTGAAGCCGAGCGCAATAATCTGATGGATGGTATCGAAACGCTACTTGCACGAGGGCAGGCGGTAGAGGCCGGGAAATTAGTACGTGCACTCCATCCATTGATTATATTGCGCGGATTGTGGGGAAGTTGGGGCCAACTCATCGATTGGGCCGGTCAGGTAGCCGTTGAGACGGGCGATAATGCCTTGCGTGCGTGGGCCCTGCATGAGCGGGGGACTCGGGCCGGTTTGCTGGGTAACCGTGCTGCAGCCCAGACCAGCCTGACTCAGGCACTACAGGTACGACGCAGCCTCCGTGATCAGGAGGGGATGGCCGCCAGCCAGCATAATTTAGCATTTCTTGACCTGCTACCACAGGCACCAACCCAGGTATCCTCCCAGCGTATTACCCAGCCCAGAACCCCTGTTGTGGCACCACCTTCGGAACCAACAAGCAAAGAGGTACCGCAACCAGCACCTGTACCGCCTCAATCGGCACCGGTAGCACCACCACCTCCACCTCCGGCTGTTGCAACAGAGCAAACATCGCGAAGCCCGCGTGTTGCGGTAACTGCGTTACTCGTGTTTTTGTTGATTGGTGTAGGGTCGCTGGCAATCTGGTTTTTACTGGCTCAAAGTGATCCACCTGTTGCCATTGCGACAGCACAACCTTCTTCTGGCACCTACCCACTTACTGTTACCTTTGATGCAAGTGAGAGTTTTGATCCTGATACAGAAGGTGCGCTCAGTTATTGGTGGGATTTTGGGGATGGTACAGAGGTTGTACGCAGCGACGAAGCAAGTATGACCTATATCTATGCGACTCCTGGCGAGTATGTGGCAAAAGTGTTTGTCCGTAATACCAGCGATGTGGAGTCTGAGCCTACAGATGTCGTCGTTGAAGTGATGAATGAGGCACCTGTCCCGGTGATTGAAGCGCCAACAGATGGTACTCTCTTTCGGGTTGGAGAGACGTTGACATTACGCGGGAGTGCAACCGATCCAGAGGAAGAAGCGCTTGATGATACTGTACTGAGCTGGTCGGTATCGCTATATGATGGTGAGCAATCGTATGAGGTATTATCCTCAACCAGCGGGAATGATGTTCGTTTTGAGGCACCAGCACTGCCCAACCTTGCGGTAGCTGCTGATTGTAGTATGGAAATACAACTGACGGTGACTGACTCGCAGGGGGCGACGAGTACCGTTTCGCAGATACTGCGCCCATCGCTTGTTGATGTAGCGTTTGCGACCGAACCAGCAGGGTTGGATCTGCTGGTTGATGGTATGACTGTTACTACACCACAAAGTGTGACTTCGTGGGAAGGACATGTTTTTGATGTCGAAACAGAGTCACAGCAGGATTCTGAGGGACAATGGCTGGGATTCTCAGGGTGGTCAGATGCAGAATTGACTCCTGACGGCCTTATATCGCAAGCATCTGCCTCCTATACGGCGACGTTTACTCCAGTGGTAGTGGAGTTTGTTGCATCGAGTTTTCGAGTACAGGAAGGTGATGAGGTAGCGACGATTACCATGACGTTGAGTATGCCTGTGTCTGAGCCAGTTACGGTGTCGTATACAGCCCAGGCAGGAAGTACTGCCTCTGAGGAAGATTTTGATGCATTGAGTGATAGCCTGACTTTTGCTCCAGGTGAGACGACCCAGACTTTTGATTTGCCGATTATAGATGATGAGTTAAGTGAGAATAATGAGATCGTGTCGTTAACATTGAGTGACGCGGATGTGGTGGCGATTGGTACGCGCTCATTTGCGACCCTCACGATTATTGATAATGATGAGCTTGCAACGACCGATAATCCTATTCTGAGCTTTACCACACTCGATCCACTCATTAGTGAGGCAGCGGGTGAGGTAACGATTGCAGTGTCGCTGAATGCACCATCTAACCAAACAGTGACGGTTGATTATGCAACCATCGACGATACGGCTATCGGTGGTAATGATTATGTTGCGGTCGCAGGAACCTTGTCATTTGCACCAGGAGAAACAACACAGTCATTTAGTTTCCCGATTGTGGACGATGGGGCAAGTGAAGGTGAGGAAACCATTGTGCTGCGTTTGGCGAACCCAGCAAATGCCGAACTAAGCGAAGACACCGCTGCAGTGCTTACTATTATTGATGACGAGTGATACAGCGAAATTGTGGTACAATGCGGCGTCATTCTGAAAGCGCATATGTTTGATTGGAATGCCCATGTCGGCACATACCTCTTCGCTGCATGTCTTAATTGTTGGTATTGGTGCAATTACCCGTGATTTTGCCCCGAACTGGCCTGAACCCGTCCTTGCTCGTGCCCTGGTGCGTCGTGGTCATCGAGTCACCGTTGTTGGGTATCGTGATACCGAACGTGAGATAATGGCCTCGGAGCGTGAAGAGATCGACGGGGTTGATGTGATACGTATCAAGCCTGGTATCTGGCCAAGTCGTGCGTTTGCTCGTGCACTTCACGATATTCCTACACCGGATATTATGCACGTATTCCACTTCCGCAACGTGTTCATCTACAATGCAAGTAGGTGGGCCCATCGTCGACGTATTCCCATCGTGCATAGTCCGGTTGGTCCCTTCCACGACGCGTATCTCGTAACAGACCGCGAACGTCCCTACACGAGTGATATTCACTATGATCGATTGGCGTATACGCTGCCAGATCTCTTCCGTCAATTGACCCGCGACCCTCGCCCCCGCCGACAGATGACCAACTATCTGTTGCATGCGCCTCTGCAGCGCATCAGCCGTTTTGTTGCGTCGTCATACCATGAGCAGGATATTCTACGCCAGATGGGGTTTCCCTACGAGCGTACCGAGGTGATCCCACTCTGGATTGAAGAAGCACCGCCACTGACGGTAGATGAGTCGGTCCTGGCGGGTATAAGTCTGCCGATGGTCTTGTTTATTGGACAACTTACGCCGCGCAAAGGGAGTGATGTTCTGGTTGAAGCGCT
>JBCDFA010000028.1:0-35835 GCA_039178835.1 Chloroflexota bacterium | reverse complement strand
CCTGCAACACAGCAGCCTGTGGTATACTTCAAGGCATCACATTGGGACACACTGTTCGAGTTGCGGGAGATTTTTGTATTGAGATAAATAGCGAGAAATGAAGTGTGGTGGGGTGCCCGACGGGTTTCGAACCCGCAACCTCCTGATCCACAATCAGGCGCTCTGCCATTGAGCTACGGGCACCACAAGACGTTGAACGTCTGAGATTATAGCATACGGTTTCTTGCGATGTCAAATGGTACATAAAGATTATGAATGATTACAACGCACATACAACGCTCTATGATGTCATCGTGATTGGTGCTGGCCACGCCGGATGTGAGGCCGCTAACGCCGCCGCCCGCATGGGCCCCCGCACCCTGCTACTCACAATCGACCTCGATAAAGCAGCCCATATGTCCTGCAATCCTTCGATTGGCGGACCAGCCAAGGGGCATATCGTCCGGGAAGTAGATGCACTCGGTGGGCTCATGGGCTGTGTCACCGATCAAACCTCGATTCAGATTCGCCTGCTGAACGAGAGCAAAGGACCGGCTGTTCAAGCGCTACGCGCCCAGTCCGACAAACGTCTCTATGCCAAAGTTATGAAAGAGATGCTGGAAAATGTCCCCAATCTGGATCTGAAACAGGCGATGGTAGAGCGTATTGTGCCGATTGATACTGATCATAACAACGGCGATGTTCCGACTAAATTTGCGGTTGTGACGCACACTGGCCGCGCATACTATGGACGCACGCTGGTCCTCACAACCGGAACGTTCCTGCGGGGCCGCGCCATTACGGGCGAGGCTATCTGGGGTGCAGGCCGCGCCGGTGAAGCTCCCGCAGTCGCGCTGGGGCAGGATCTGGCGTCGTTTGGCTTCCCACTCGTGCGGCTAAAGACCGGCACACCGCCGCGCATCGATGCGCGTACCATCGACTTTACGCAGACCGAGGTGCAGTTCGGGAGTACCAAACCGCTCTATTTCGCTCATTACTATGATGAAGAATCGCTGCCCAAACCACATTTCACGGGCGCACCTTCATCCGTGTATCCACAGCCAATGCTCGATAGCTGGTGGCCACAGTTGCCCTGCTACCTGGTGCACTCATCGTCCGAGTTTCATCATATCGTGCGCGAGAATATCGACCGTGCGCCGATGTTCAGTGGCGTGATCGAGGGCGTTGGCCCGCGTTACTGCCCCTCGATTGAGGACAAGATTGTGCGCTTCGCCGATAAGGAAAGCCATGGCATGTTTCTTGAGCCTGAGGGCTGGAACACCAATGAAGTCTATGTGCAGGGGTGTAATACCTCGCTACCCGAAGATGTGCAGTGGGAGATGCTCCGTACCATCCCCGCGCTTCGCAATGTCGAGCTGATGCGTGTTGGGTACGCGATTGAGTACGACGCTATCGCCACTGGTGAGATAACTGCCGATCTCTCCACCAAACGCATCCCTGGTTTGTTCCTCGCCGGACAGATCAACGGCACAACTGGCTATGAGGAGGCTGCCGCGCAGGGTTTGATGGCGGGTATCAATGCGGCACGCTATGTACAACAACAACCGCCGATCATTCTCCGCCGCGATCAGGCCTATATCGGCGTCCTGATCGACGACTTGGTGACGAAAGAAATCCACGAACCATACCGTATGTTCACCTCACGTGCAGAACATCGCTTGTTACTGCGTAACGACAATGCCGACCTGCGCCTGACGGCACTGGCGGGAGAGTTGGGTCTCGTTGATGCCGACCGTGTGGCCAAAGTCGAAGCGAAGCGCGAACAGACCGAGGCGCTGCTGAACACGCTACGGCAAAAAAGCGTCTTTCCATCAGAAGCGACCAATGCCCAGCTGAAGGCAAATCATATGGAACCGATCCAGAACAAGGTCTCGGTCGACCATCTGTTGCGCCGCCCCAACATACGCTATGCCCAGCTACAGGACATGTTCGGGTTGCCCGATGCGCCCAAGCATATTATTGAGCAGGTCGAAATTGTGGCGAAGTACGGCAGCTACATCGAAAAACAACAACGTGAAACTGAGCGGGTCCAGCGCATGGAGAACCGCCGACTGCCGGATGATTTTGATTATAACGACATTCCGGGGCTGCGAAATGAGGCACGCCATGTCCTTATGCGTTTTCGTCCGGCGACCCTCGGTCAGGCGTCGCGGCTGGCTGGCATCAACCCAACTGATATCGCCATCGTCCTGTTTGCGTTGGAGCGCACATCACGCCGATCTGCTGAAACGAGCGAGGTACCTAACTGACATCCGAGGAACACCAAGCCACGCCGAATAATGCTGGTGCAGAGCAGCCCGAGGAAACTACGCCAACGCTGCTGGCCGTTGATCTGGGCGTGCGAGCCGGCCTCGCGCTCTACAACCACGATGGGCGCCTTGTATGGTATCGCTCACACAATTTTGGCTCTACCACCAGATTGCGCCGGGGCGTCTACAGCCTGCTCAACGACATTCCACACCTTGCGTGGATCATTCTCGAAGGTGGCGGCAATATTGCCGATATCTGGCTCAAAGAAGCCGCACGACGCAAGCTCGGCATACACCAGATCAATGCCGAAACCTGGCGAGAACGCTTCCTCTATTCACGCGAGCAACGCAGCGGCCAACAAGCCAAGAACCACGCCGATCAGTTCGCCCGCCGCATCATCACCTGGTCCAGCGCCACCAACCCAACCTCACTCCGCCACGATGCTGCCGAGGCGATTGCCATCGGCATGTGGGGAGTGTTGGAAGTTGGCTGGTTGGAACAACTTCCTTCCGCAGTACGCCGCTAGGATGCTTCATACCATATTTATATTGAGAAAAATGCGTGCCTCACGATCTTGTACTTATTCACCCTGTGGTAGAATTAAAAATGTGTCTTGATTAAATGAGGTTTTTAGATATGTCTGAAGAAAAACAGTATCGTGTGTATTTATGCGGCGGTTCCTCGTGTACCGCTTGTGGTCGCGACGCGCTGCTACGGGTGCTTGAAGATGAACTCTGGGCCTGGGAACTCGAAAGTGAAGTCGATGTGCGGGTGAGCAGTTGCCAGGATCACTGCGACTATTCACCCAATCTCAAAATCTGGCCAGGCCCCTACCAGTACAAAGAACTGACCGCAGAAGCGATCAAGCAGATTGTCGAGCAGCATCTCCTCAACGACACACCAGTTGCTGCACACCTCGCCGACTCATCACACCGTCGTTAGTGCTCCTCCCACACAATGTTCCCTTCTAAAACGGTCATCTCTGAGCGAATAGCATGCAGTTCTGCTGGCTCAGCCTTGAATGGGTCTGTGGAGAGTACCGCCATATCCGCCAGTGCTCCTGGTTGTAACATACCCTGTTCGTCTGACGACCCTGCTGCCATTGCCGCACCGACGGTAAACCCACGAATCGCCTCATCGACACTCAAACACTGTTCGGATCGCCACCCATCATCTGGCGTACCATCACGGCGTTGGCGTGTGACCGCAGCGTGGATGCCCCACCAGGGATTCAGCGACTCGACCGGCGCATCTGAGCCAAAAGCGAGCGTAGCACCGGCATTCTTCAACGAACGCCACGCATAAGCCGTCTCACAGCGTTTGCCCCAGAGTTGCTCAGCCATATCCATGTCAGAGGTAGCGTGCACAGGCTGGACCGATGCAATGATACCGAGTCGGGCAAAACGCGCTAAGTCACGCTGATGCAGAATCTGTGCGTGCTCAATCCGATTGGGAAGGAGCAGACGAGTCGGTGTTTCATTTTCAATCTGTGCTGTCTCTGTTGCTGGTTCTGTACTATTCACTTCAGCCTCAACAGTGTTTTCTGCACGAGAATGGGTTATCGCTGCTTCGATAGCATCAAGGACACGTCGGTTTGCTCCATCACCAATGGCATGAATTGTCACGGAAAGGCCATGACTGATGCACTTCTGCACGGCATCATCGAGTTCTTCGGTCGTCATCGTGGCGGTGCCACGGTGTTGGCTGCCCTCGTACGGGGCCAGCATTTCTGCTGTTTCGGAGCCAAGTGACCCATCGGCAAACATCTTCACCCCACCAATACGTATCCAGCGGTCCCCAAGGCCACTACGGAGTCCTAATAGCGTCGCCTCCTCCAATCGATCCAGGCCCAGGTGTACCAGACAGCGCAATCCAAGCTGATCTCGTGCACGCAGCTTCTGCACATCGGCCAGAGTCATCGAGGCATCATCGGGTCTCAAACCAGGAGGAATATGCATCCCCACCATCCCATACGAATGTGCTTCGGCAATAGCATCACGGATCGCATCAAGGCGGTATTCTTCATCGGCATCCGGCACATAGCGACGGACCAGATCAATAGCATTTTCAAAGAGTAAACCGGTTGGCTGGCCCTGCTCACGGCGAATACTACCGCCTGGTGGGTCCTCCACCGTATCATCAACACCAGCAATGGCTAATGCACGACTGTTGACCCACGCTGAATGGCCATCCTTACGAACCAGAAACACGGGCTGATCAGGAAACAGTTCATCCAGATCGGCAGCATTTGGCCAGCGCCCACCCCACCGTGTGTGGTCCCACCCACCACCAAGTATCCAGCCATCTTTGGGCATACGTTCTGCACCGCTTTTGATTTGCTGCAATGCCACATCAAAATCAGTAACTTCATCGAGACGCACTTCACGTCGACCCAACGCATGCCAGACCAGGTGGATGTGTGCATCAGTAAGGGCAGGAATAACGGCCCGTCCACGAAGATTGATCCCTTCGGCACGGCCACCTGTCGCAGCATGAACCTTACCTTCGCTGCCTATAGCCAGCACCCGCCCATCGCGCACGGCAATAGCCTGTGCACGGGGCTGATCGGGATTCATCGTATAAATAACGCCGTTAAAAAACATTGTCGTGGTCATGGTTGAATCCTTACTAATGACGCATCTGCTACCAACGATCTGCATACGTTGAGATCGCACGGAACTGCATTTATCTACTCATGGATTTTTGGATCTACCTATAAATTATACAAGATAGTTCTTATTATGTGGTGATGTGTGGGTTAAGGAAGAACAAGATTGATAAAATGTAGTACGCCAGGAAGGAAGGAAGAAAGGTACAATACATCTAATCCTCCATGCTATTGGTGTGCGATACGAACAATAAGCTGATTTTCAGCAGGGCGACTACTTCCTACCGTGACCTGTAGGCGTAACGTATATTCTCCAGGAGACAGATCATTGGTACGCCACACACCAAGAACATTATCATTCACACTGACTGAATTGCGTGTTATTTCTTCCCATTCCTCAGGATCGCGTCCCTCACCGAACTCCAGTACGTATGGTCCACGGGCGATGCCACGAATAAACACTTGTGTGTCGGTAATAGTGGTGCTTTCTTCTGGCTCACTGATTAGTGCTAGATTTCCTTCAGGATCATCAGACGGTGGACAGATATCTGTTGGTGGCTGAGGAATACCAACACCAATGGCCCACTCACGGAACGCCGGTGGATAGACAATGTAGGTTTCTTCTTCTATCTCGCTTGGCAGGGTATACGATGCTGGCAGACACGTTCCATCCTGGGCGACCCGCACTTCCTGAAATTGCACATCGCTTGTTTGGGGCTCAGTTCCCTCAACAAAGACTTCATCCATCGTCCGTGGACAGGCATCGCTGGCCAATGAGCCTGTGTCTGTACAGATTGTCACCTCTGATATGCGAGTCGGTTGCTCAAAATCGCGAATGGGCCGCCCTTCGTGATAGGTAGCCATGATCTCTTGCCAGATAACTCCGGCACCATCCGAGCCAGCAATCTCATCCATTGGTGTGTTGTCCGTATTACCCACCCAGACGCCAACAGTAATGTCAGGAGTGTATCCAACAGCCCATGAGTCGCGCCAATCGTTGGACGTACCTGTTTTGACCGCAGCAGGTCGGTTGTTGGGTAGTTCCATAACATTGCCAGCACCAAACATATATTGTCGAGCAATTGTATCGCTTAGAATATTGGTGATAAGATAGGCGATTTGCGGCCCATTTGTACCAAGCACCTGCTTACCGGGATCAGAAGAATTGCTCTCTAACACAGCACCACGTGAGTCAGTCACTTTGAGGATGCCAATCGGATCACGGTTGCGCCCCCCATTCTGGAATGAGCTATACGCATTGGTTAAATCGATCAGGCGGACTTCGTTGGCACCAAGTGCCATGGGTAGCCCATACTGGTCTGGATTGTTCAGGGTCGTAATCCCCAATGCATGAGCTTGCTCAACAAAGCTCTCAACGCCAACATGCTCAAGGGCTTTTACCGCCGGAATATTGAGTGAATTGGCTAGCGACATACGTAAACGTTGTGGACCATGCCAGGCATTATCATAGTTGCGCGGGGCATACACCACATTGTCCGCAGAAACAAACTCGGTTGGTTCATCCCAGATAACCGTTGCAGGGGTCCAGTCCCGTTGCATTGCTGTGGCATAGACAATAGGTTTGAGTGCAGAACCAGGTTGTTGCAACGAGAGCGCTACATTGACCTTTCCATCGATAGCGGAGTCGTTGTAATCGGCACTCCCAACCATTGCCATAATGTGATTGTCCGGCGACAGCATAACTACACTGGCATTGGTAGCATCACGTTCGCGCAGTTCAGCAACACGTTCACGGACAATGCGCTCTGCCTGTACCTGCCAATACATGTCGAGTGTCGTTACCACACGCAAACCGCCCCGATACAGTTTATCTGGGCCATATTGTTGTTCGAGCAACTGGCGTATATAAAAAACAAAATGCGGCATCATCACATCGGTCGTCTGGGGGGTAAGTTGCACAGATGTGGCATAGAGATCGTCTGCCTTCTGTCGAGTGAGATAGCCAAACCGAGCCATCAAATCGAGTGTTACTTTTTGGCGCTCTTTGGCGCCTTCCAGATTGGTAAACGGATCGAGGTTGGTTGGCGATTGAGGCAACCCCGCAATGAGCGTTGCCTCCGCATCGGTCAACTCCCACACATGTTTCCCAAAATAGGCCTGGGACGCCGCTTCAACACCATAGGCCTGATTACCGTAATATACCTCGTTGAGATAGATACTAAGAATCTGTTCTTTGCTATACTGACGTGACACGTTGTACGCGAGGATAGCTTCACGAATCTTGCGCTCTACTGAAACACTGGTACGCTCCTCTGGAGTCATCAGAACATTGCGTACAAGTTGCTGGGTGATCGTTGAGCCGCCACTGACCACCTCCTGGGCCTGATAGTTGAGCCATACCGCACGTACAATACCCCGCAGGTCAACACCGGGATTCTCGTAAAATCCAGCATCTTCGACAGCGATGGTAGCATCTTTCAATATCCGCGGAATATCATCAAATGGGACGACTGTCCTTCTTCCCCCCTGTGGATCCACCAACTCATACAGTAGTGTTTGTCCATCACGTGCATAAATCTGGGTAGTCTCAGCAGGGCGACGCTGGCCAATGACTTCAGGGTCAGGGAGATCGGCGAGCAACTCGCGCACATACGTCTGATAGACAATGAACACGATGATGGCAAGCAGCACCAAAGCGAGCAGCGATAACTTCACGAAAGCGAGAAAAAGACGCCCCAGAAAGCGCAATACCCGCATATATGGCTGATTGTTACGTGTCCTGGTGTAAGATATAGTTGAGCGATTCATAATCGTACTAGCATGAGAACAATGTTTCTCTAAGTGTATCAGTATAACACGTTCACTTCAATATATCATTATATTATGTCATGCAATTGGATCGGGAAGGAGAATCGCAGTGAGAAGTTGGAGTATTGTGATGTTCTATCCAATTTAGCACATAAAAAAGGAGCCGTTCCAATGAACGGCTCCCCATACATCCTATCTCAAGACACACTATTCATCATCTGGTTGCTGAAGTGTCCGACGGATGGCATCACGTTGACTACGACGTGAGAAATAGTCATCTTCTTCTTCTTCTTCCAGATAATCATCATTCTTTCGTCGACGACGATCACGCTTACTACTCCCACCATATTTGGAGACGAGATCTTCAAGCGTGGCGTTCCCAACCTCTTCTTCCGATTCATCCTCGACATCCTGCACCGGGGAGCGTCGACGTGACGGACGTGTATCGTCCATTTCGTAGTCTTCGGTGACATCAGATTGATATGCTTCTCTGCCAGTATCTTCCTCTTCAGGTCGATCTTCGAGGCGCATCGTTAAGCTGATACGTTTACTCTGATGATCGACATCAAGGACACGCACACCTACTGTATCACCAACCTTAATCACATCTTCCACTTTGCTCACACGATCATAGGAAAGCTCTGAGATGTGTACCAAACCATCACGTCCTACGCCAATATCGACGAAAGCCCCGAAAGGTGCTAAGCCACTCACGGTTCCTTCGATAATCTGGCCTGTTTCCAAGCCCTGAAGACGTTGAGCACGATCTGCGCGGCGGAGACTCAAGCTGATGCGGGTACCTTCTGCATCAATCTCTAGCAGTTTAAAGGTCCGCACCTCACCCACATGCACGGCATCTTCCGCCTTTTCGATATGGCCTTCGGACAGTTCAGAGATATGCACCAGACCATCCTTACCAACGCCGATATCGACAAAAATGCCGAAGGGGGCAACGCCAGTAACGGTCCCATCAACGAGATCGCCGACCCGCAGGTTGGCCAGTGCTTCGCGATCAACCTCTGGTTTCTTCTTTACTGGACGTTTACGCTCTTCGGGTCGTTCCCTTGAGCGCATGGTCAAGCTGATACGCCGTCCGTCAGGATCGACGCTCTTCACCCGCACTTTCACAGTATCACCGATCCGCACCAAGTCGCTCGGTGATTCAATACGTGTATCGCTCATTTCTGAGATGTGTACCAAACCATCACGTCCGACGCCGATATCAACAAAGATACCATACAACGCAATAGAGGTCACACGACCATCAAGCTCCATATCGGGCTCAAGGTCTTTCACGCGACGAGGACGGCCACTTTCATCCTCATCAATCGGGGTGTAGCTTGCACCCTCAGCAACAGGTTCTTCAACTGCTTCGCTTGCCTGTTCTGGGGTGTAGCTTGCACCCTCAGCAACAGGTTCTTCAACTGCTTCGCTTGCTTGCTCCGAGGTAGCCACCTCTTCGATGCTCTCTGCTGATGTTTCCATTGGGGCTACTGCCTCTATGGTATCTTCAACAGTATCAGGTGTAGGTTGGTTCTCTTCCTCGGTTGGAACAGTCTCTTCAGATGTGTCAGGCACTACTGCTTCTTCGCTTGCTTGCTCAGTAACATGTTGTGTCGCTTCAGCATCATCTGAAACGGGCGCTTGTTCGGATGCTGAATCATCATCTTGATGAGACTCACTTGTGGCTTCTGTAGTTGTAGAAGCCGATGCCACAGTTGTTTCTCCGGTGGTGGGGGCAGGTTCAGTACGTTCTGCATCAATGCCAGATGGAGTTTCTCCCTGCCCTTCCACAACCGCATCATGCTGTGTCGGTGGAGTTTGTTCTTCCATCGCTTCTTTAACGGCATTGAGTGAGTCGCGAACTGACTCCTCTTGCCCCTCGACGAGGCGCTCCTGATTGGTCATGACCGACAGCCCTCCTGATGGGTCTTCCAACGAAACCTATAAGTGCGATAATTACATTATATCGTACAGCACGAGTAACGATATCAAGAACAACCACATTGCTCGCCACACAAATGTGATTGCGAATATAGTCATGAGCGTAATTCAGCTCGTACCAGTGCGGCTAATCCATCCTCACGAATATCATCGAGCCGATAGTAGCTCCCTTGCAAATGGAGTGCAAGCTGGCGTGCTAGCCCACGCTCAAAGACGGGATGTTCAGTATCTAAAACCACTGAGTGAATAGATTGGCTAGCAATAAAATCTGATAACGAATAACACTCATCCTGTGGCGGAAGATCACTCATTGACACATTTGCCTGACCATCAGTCAAGATAACCATCAGCGGAATAACTTCGGCATCCTGCTTTCTGGCACGATCTAACACTTCATACCCCATCAATAAACCGCGTGATAATGGTGTCTTCCCACCCGTTGGCATATTGTGCAGCCGTTTTTGGGCTAATTCAACACTATTTGTCAATGGTAATAGTAATGTCGCATAGTCACGTTGAAACGAGATCAGTCCAACCCGGTCACGCCGCTGATATGCATCACGCAATAGGGCCAGCACTGCTGCTTTGGTCGTACGCATACGCTCTTCAGCGGCCATACTCCAACTTGCGTCTACAACAAAACAGACTGCATTACGTGTTCGACGTGCACGTATCTTCTGTCGCAAATCACTACGACGGACAATGACACGTCGTGCAATCTGACCATTCGACTGTGCCTGTCTGCGTCGGTTTTGCTGATACGGAGCTGCCTCTCGCAGGGTTGCATCAAGAGCCACATCAGTCACACGTCGGTCGGGCCTACTTGTAATATAGCGCCCTTGCTTGCGAGTTGTTCGCGTCCGACTGCGTTTTCCTGGCGCTCGTCGCTGTAATCTATCACGGTGAGCTTCAAGTCGTTTTGGCTGAAATAACGTTCCTGGGTCAAACAACTTCTCACCACTACCCTGCCCCTGTCCAGACGATTCCACTTGATTTGTATGTGCTGTCGAACTGGCAGTACTGTTCCCACCGTCCGGTGTATTTGTATCCTGTGTTACTGTTTCAGATCGATCAGAAGTCAAAGAGTCTTTTTTTTTAGCTCCTCTACCCCTGATGAACCTGATCCATCATTGTCCGCACGTACTCGTTCAAGGATTGCTTCCATGCGTTCTTCATCAAGACGAATATCGGTAAATGGCTGACGCCGCATGCGATGCGGCAACGCCAACTCCGCTGCCAAACGAATATCTTCGGTGGTTAATGTTACATGCCCTTGCCATGCTGCATGGGTTCGGGCAGCTTCCAGAATGGCCAGATCAGCGCGATGGCCATCAACCCCAAGTTCAAGCACAAGTGCTGCGACTGCAGCCATATCTTTGCGCTCGATACGAACTGCTGGGAGAATGGCTCGTGCAGCAACAATCTGCTGGGCAAGTTGTTGCTCTGCTTCTTTCCATTGATCAACATACTCTGCGGGATGGACATCATAGGCCATACGCCGCTCAATAACGGCAACGCGACCAGCAATATCAGCAACACCACTAATCTCAACAACCAAACCAAAGCGATCCAACAACTGTGGGCGAAGCTCACCTTCTTCTGGATTCATCGTTCCCACAAGCATAAAGTGCGCTGGATGTGTGATACTAATGCCTTCACGCTCAACGGTATTGACACCCATAGCAGCAGCATCAAGCAAAATATCGACAAGATGATCGTCAAGCAGATTGACTTCATCTACATATAACATCCCACGATTAGCTTGGGCAAGCAAGCCTGGCTCAAAACGACGCTGTCCTTCTGTTAGGGCATGCTCAATATCAAGAGAGCCAACCACCCGATCTTCGGATGCGGCTACTGGCAATTCAACGAGACGTGTTGCACGTGATGTCTTTGCAAGCTCTTCACTTGCATCATACCGTGCACGACAGGTCTCACACATCATACTCAGATTGTCTGGTGGGCAACCGTATGGACAATCTACTACTACATCTATGTGTGGCAATAATCGTGCCAAGCCTCGCACCGCTGTTGATTTTGCGGTACCTTTCTCACCACGAATAAGAACACCACCCACCCGTGAGTTAATGGCATTCAGGATGAGCGCCCGTTTGAGTCGCTCTTGGCCAACAATGGCAGTAAATGGATAGACAGGTCGTAAAACAGACATATACCACTACACAACAAAAATACTTCAGCTTTTTAGCCGAAGCTAGAACCATATACCATATAACCATTCCGGGAAGGGAAAATGGAAATCGACGTCAATATATGTTCCTAAACGTCTTAATTATATGTGTTCATCTTAGTCTCTCAGACGGCGTTATTGTCGCATAAAGATGGTTGAAAGTCAAATTACCAAGATATTTAGGTTTCGTACAGAATCGCTCTTGATTCACGTTTCAGGTGCGTCTATGACGGGAATAATGGTTAAAGGGATTAATCTTTTTTGCTGCCAGATTCCCTCCACTTGTACATTCCCAAAATAAATAGTGTCGTCTGAATGACTCTGTAGTTGTGCGAGCATTGCTACATCATCGATAGAACCTTGTAGCTTGATCTGATGCTTTTGGGAATCTGGTATTCCACCTTGCCCAAGCTCTTCTGCTAATACGGCTGAAGTTGGGCTTGATAATAGACCGCCCTGAACACGTACAAGCTGGTTATCGTACTCAGATGGCTGTTCAGATAATACCGAAATAGTTGTTTCTTGAGGGATCACAATTTGGAGTTGAGGATCGACAATGCGATACTGATATGCACCATCGCCGCCAAAATTCCCCGGACCTTCTATACGACCTCTTGCAAGAACAGGGGCTAACTGAACACTCCCGATTTGCTGTGGCGGGCTTGCTAGAGTACTTGGCAATTCTGCACTTATCCATATTTGCTCTGAAGGGAGAGAAACTGGCTGAGGTGTTGCATCTTGACTAAAACTGATACTATCTATCAACCGCGCTCCAGCGGAGTCGACATAGAGATATCCCATTGTTGTCACGACCTGTTGTTGCAAAGCCGGTGCCTGCTCAACCACCTCTGCAAGAGGGCTAAAAGTTGTGGTCGTTGCATCCAGTGCAATCGAGTTATTAGTGCATGCCGTTACACACCAAATCAAACTCACACCAAGAAACCAAAAGCTGCGTTTCTTTAAGCAACCCATGATAATAGTCATTCCTCTAAATATACAGTAGAACATATCATACCATAATGGACATCACACATTAACACATGCTAATCATCGGTTATGGTAACTCTTTCAAGATACAATCAAATGCATGTACAATCGCATTGCAATGGTCGCAAAAAGACTTTCTAAACATCTCTTTTGGGAGGCTCAGGCAGATGGTTGATAGTTTTTGAGAGTTACTATTAGGCTTTTGAAAGCTATTGCATGATATCATATGCACCATGAGTGATTTTGTATTTTGTTTCACAATCTGGACTTAGCAAGTTATTGACTTAGTAGAACATGTTACGAGGTATGATGTATGTCAATGCGCAACTCACGGCTGAAAGGGTTTTACCAACTTAATCCTTTTGAACGTCTTCAACAGGTGAAGATGTTCGATGGCCTAAACGATGATGATCTTCGCATGCTTCACGGTGGCAATGGAGCCCTTTCCGTTGAGCGCGCAGACAAAATGATTGAGAACGTAATAGGAACTTTTAACTTACCATTTGGTATTGCAACAAACTTCCTCATTAATGGGCGTGATACCCTTATTCCGATGGTTGTTGAAGAACCATCCATTGTCGCCGGGGCGAGCTATGCCGCTAAACTCATACGTGAAGGTGGTGGGTTCCACACATCGTCAACCGACCCACTCATGATTGGTCAAGTTCAATTGGTAGGTCTTGATGATTTTGAACAAGCAACCAACACGATTCTATCACGTAAGGCAGACATTCTCGAGATAGCAAACCGCCAGAGTACAAGCCTCTCTTCGCTTGGTGGCGGTGCCAAGGAGGTTGAGATCAACACGATTGAGCAAAGCCCCATGGGCCCCATGCTCATTGTGCATCTCATCGTGGACTGTCGTGATGCAATGGGGGCCAATGCGATCAACTCGATGGCAGAAGCGGTCGCGCCACTGCTGGAACAAATCAGCGGTGGACGGGCTTATTTGCGTATTCTTTCAAACCTCACTGACCGGCGTCGGTCGTGTGTCCGTGTGGTGGTGCCACCACACGCATTGGCCCGTGATGGTCTAAGTGGTGAAGAAATTATCGAGGGTATTCTCTGGGCATATGCGTTTGCTGCGACTGATCCATATCGCGCCACCACACACAACAAAGGCATTCTGAACGGCATCGATCCGGTTTTAATCGCGACAGGAAACGACTGGCGTGCGATTGAAGCTGGCGCTCACGCATATGCTGCACGCAATGGCCAATATACCTCCATGTCGGTATGGGAACGTGGTCATGAGGGAAATCTTGTTGGAACCCTCGAACTGCCCATTGCAGTTGGTGTCGTTGGTGGCGCAACCAAAGTGCATCCGGCAGCTCAGGCAGCACTTAAGCTCCTGAATGTAAAACAAGCTCACGAACTAGCAGAAATCTGTCTGTGTGCAGGTCTTGCCAGCAATTTGGCAGCCATGCGCGCACTTGCCACCGAAGGTATCCAGCGTGGTCATATGAGTTTACATGCACGCCAGATCGCTATGGCAGTGGGCGCACAAGGCCCTGAGGTTGATGAGCTAACCCGTCGCATGATTGAGGATAAACTCATCAAACCAGCACATGCGGAGGGGTTGCTCGAACAAATTCGCAGTGTGGCCACTGTTCCCTCTGTTACTAACGAGTAATAGAAGATGTTTAAGACAAGCGCCGTAGCGACTCTCCAATGACCTTGTACCTGCGGCGCATTTCATTGACCTTGAAATCCTTATACGTCCTCATACTGCATTCCATCAATGCAATATGTCAAAAGATAGAACAGTATTCCAACCTTTATCATAAAAGATGGAGATATACTCAATGATGCGACCTGACAAACCAGTTGGTCTGTGTGGTTATGGCGTGTATATCCCGCGTTATCGTATAGCTGCACAAGAGATTGCACGTATCTGGACCGACGGAAAAGGTGGGCTACCCGTCGAGTCGAAAAGTATTCCTGGCCCAGATGAAGATACCGTCACCATGGCTATCGAAGCAGGACGCCATGCCCTATCACGTGCCAACATCGGAGCGGAAGAGCTTTCTGCGGTATGGGTAGGTAGCGAGAGTCATCCCTACGCTGTAAAACCCTCGGGAACTATTGTTGCAGAAGCGCTTGGTTCCACACCATGGATCAGCGCCGGTGATTGGGAGTTTGCTTGTAAGGCTGGCTCTGAAGCATTGACCGCAGCTATGGGGCTTGTTGGTAGTAACATGGCCACCTATGCCCTCGCAATCGGAGCCGATACGGCACAAGGGCGTCCTGGCGATGCGCTCGAATATACAGCGTCTGCTGGCGCGGCAGCATTGGTAGTTGGGCCAGCAGAACAGGCAGTAGCGACTATCGAGGCAACCTGCTCATATGTCTCGGATACACCCGATTTCTTTCGGCGTGCGGGAGGCACGTATCCTGTCCACGGTGGACGTTTTACGGGTGAGCCAGCATATTTTTCCCAAACACTCCACGCTGCGACACATTTGCTGCAAGAGTCTGGCACACAAGCCAGTGACTATAATTACGCAGTATTCCATCAACCTAATGCACGATTTCCACAAAATGTAGGCAAAAAACTCGGCTTTACACCACAGCAACTAGCACCTGGGTTGCTTGCTCCTCAGATTGGTAACACTTACTCAGCGGCAGCGTTACTTGGTCTGGCTGCTACTCTTGATGTTGCCCAACCAGGTGAGGCGATTTTTGTTACAACCTACGGCTCGGGGGCTGGTTCAGATGCCTACATCCTGCGCGTGACAGACAACATCGTTGACCGGAGAAACCGAGCTCCCCTTACTGCTGACTATCTGGCACGCAAAACCTTTGTCGATTATGCGATGTATGCCAAGTGGCGTGGCAAATTAGTGATGGAATAAGGAGGACCCATATGCAGCAAGTCTCTATTATCGGCGTTGGGCAAACGCCTGTTGCAGAACACTGGAACCAAACCGTACAAAGCCTGGCGGCACAGGCTTTCAGCCAGGCTACACAAGCTATTGCACCAGATCGTGTGGGTGCCTTATTTGTTGCAAACGCCTTTGGTGGTGCCCTCCATTTACAATCACATATTGCCCCATCCATCGCCGCGACACTGGGACTATCAGGCATCGAAGCATACACTATTGAAGCGGGAGGAGCCTCTGGCGGTGTAGCACTGCGGCAAGCATACCTGGCCATTGCCAGTGGCGCCTACGACTGCGTAGCAGTTATCGGGGCAGAGAAACTTACTGACGTATCTGATGAGCAGCTTATCGCTGGTATGGCACTAACTGCTGATGCTGAATGGGAAGCCCTCCATGGCATCACGCTTACATCTCAGTGGGCAATGTTAATGCGTCGCTATATGCACGAGTACGGGTATACAGCAGCTGACTTTGCTCCTTTTCCGGTAAACGCTCACGCAAACGGTGCTGCAAATGCTCACGCACTCTACCGCTTTCCAATCAAACCTGAGAAGGTGGCTGGTGGTGCGCCAGTAGCCGATCCACTAGGGTTGCTTGATTGTGCCACCATGGCAGATGGCGCAGCAGTGCTTATCCTCGCAAATGAGGGGTTGGCACGAGAGTTGCCCGATCAAAGCGTTCGCATTGCAGGGTCAGCAGTTGCTACAGATACACTTGCATTACATCACCGTACTGATCCGCTTACCCTTATGGCAGTAACCTCTTCGTCAAAGAAGGCATTGCAGCAGGCCAACATAACGCAGAATGATGTCAATGTTCTTGAGTTGACCGATCCGCATGGTATTGCAGCAACTCTTGCCCTTGAGTCAATGGGTTTTGCAGAACGTGGTACTGGTATACAACTGGCCCGCGAAGGGGCCATTACTCCGCAGGGAAGTGTGCCACTGGCAACTGGCGGAGGCTACAAAGCACGTGGCGACGTGGGGGGCGCAAGCGGTGTCTATCAAATTGTTGAACTAGTTCAACAATTACGTGGTGAGGCTGGGACAGCACAGGTCCCTCAGGCACGTATTGGTCTGACCCAATGTCTTGGGGGTATTGGTGCGACAGCAGCAACCCACATTCTTATAGCAGAGTGATACCAGAGTATTTGCAATCAATAGAGGATAGTATAGATGAATGCAGCAAAACATTGGCGTTGGAGAACAGCACGCTACCGTCTTGAAGGGCAGCGTCACCGCGAAAATCAGACTATCCGTTTCCCACCAGAGCCGAACAAACCAGGTGAGGAAGCAGATATCTGGGAACCACACACGCTGAGTGGCAGAGGGACCATCTACTCTTTTAGTGTCGTGCGACAACCACCAGCACGTTACGAAGAACAAGCCCCTTATCTGGTAGCACTCGTTCGCCTCGACGAGGGACCGTTGATCAGTGCACAACTCACTGACTGTGAGACCGAACAGGTCGACATTGGCATGCCAGTCGAAATGGTAACTCGCCAATTATGCGATGTCGGGCGCGAAGGGTTACGAGTCTACGCGTACAAGTTCCGACCTGTTCTCACTGAATAAGGGACTCAACAACGTTTGAATACATAAAGAAGAGGACGATGAACAGACGTATTAGTTCATCGTCCTCTATATGTTGAAGGGATTCTCAACTAGCATACTAGTAATACAATGAGCGCATGACACCAACAACGCGCCCCTGAATACGCACTTTGTCAGCATTTACATAGATAGGGTCCATCGTTACGTTAGCTGGTTGGAGCCGTACCCGATCACCCTCTTTATAAAATCGCTTCAGAGTCACGGCGTTGTCGTCCTCAATCAAAGCAGCTACCATTTGACCATTTTCAGCAGTCTCCTGATAACGGAGTAGCACCACGTCGCCATCATCGATCAAGGCATCAATCATTGAATGCCCACGGACGCGAAGCGCATAGACATCGCTGAGTCGTTCAGGCGGAGCAACATCTTCTGGCACATCAACCAACTCCGCCTCTCCAGAACTTGTGTCTTCTGGGTTCGGAAGTGGCTGACCTGCGGTAATCACTCCCAGAACGGGAACTTGGATACCATTTCGTGAGGGCTGGACAGGTTTTGTCTGTGGAATAGTAATACCACGTGATACTTTCCCAACCCGTTTTAGTAACCCCTTCGTTTCAAGCACCCTTAAGTTATAGGCAACCACGGAGGTTGAAGAGATATTCAGGTTATCTTGAATTTGTCGAATGGTAGGAGGATATCCTTCTTCTTCCATAAAACCCTGAATATACTTAAGAATGTCTTGTTGACGGGAAGAAAGACCGTCTGCGGACCGCATTATACTTGTCCTTTCATTTGCTGCGCTTGAAAAATAAGCTACAGCAGCCCAGAGTTATCGCAAACATGTTCGCTAGAACTAATGTAGCACTTTGATTATAAAGGAAACACTTGTGCTGTGTCAAGAGGTTATGCACAGGTTGTCCCCAAATACATGCGTTCGGAATTAGGAGATTCGTGCTACAATCAGGTATGTAATGCCTCAAAATATTCACTATATCAACTGTTGTAATCTATCGAAAATCAATCATACGATCTACTAGAAAGCAACCATCAGCTTGTAACTATGAACAAAGTACAAGTGCTCATTGTCGTAATCATTCTTACTCTGCATACTCCCATAGTACTGTTCACTTTTTATGCACAATCAAGAATATTAGTACCAACCATTTTCGGGGTTTTTTGCGGAGCAGATTTGCATGAGAGGATGAGTCACGCCGACAAGAGGCTACTCAATTGGTGGAGCAAGCAACAGCAGAGCTTGAACCCGTGCTGGGCACCTTACACTATGCACCACGGATAATCTTTTGCTCTACCCAACAGTGCTTCGAGCGCTTTGGATTCACGCACGCAGCTGCACAAACGGTGGGACAAACCGGGACGGGAGTAGCGCCCAGCGACGGACAGACTATCATATCAAACACGAACTGATTCACCATTGGCAAGCACAGAAGTTGGGCCTGATCGGATTAATGCAATCGCCGATATGGATACATGGAGGGATGGCCTGTGCACTTAGTGATGACCCTCGACGGCCACTGACCGGACCCTTGGGAGACCTACCGAACACAATTCGGGGCATGGTATACCAATCAAACTGGTGATAAACTATTTGATGCGCTCAAACAGGAACTTGACACATAAGCAAGTTTCAGGATGACCATGAGTACCAGAACAAGAACCCAAATCATCAAACTATTCACGAGCTACAGCAGGCACGACTTCGACAGGAATCTGGCCCTTTGTCAAAAACTGAATTGCAGCCGCCAGTTGATCATCAACACAACCTGCCTGACCTTCCGAAGGTTTGTTATCTGCAACACACAGCACCACCTGAGTCGATTCATCAGCCATAGCAACAACATACTCAGGCGTGATACCAACACCACTGATGGTTTGCTTATCAGGTGTTAGCCAATACGCTGTGGTCACCCGCACACTCGCACCATTACTTAGTTGATGAATGTTTTGGACTGACCCCTTCCCAAAAGTTGGCTCACCCATGAGATACGTTGCCTCACGCATATCGCGCAGTGCTCCGGCTACAATCTCGCTGGCACTGGCTGATCTGCCGTTGACCAGCACAACCATTGGGATGTCAGTAACCTGTGCCCTCGCTGGTCCTCCCATGGTACGCAGTGTCAACACATCCCCACCCGTTTTCTTCTCATACAAGGCAACCCCATCATAGAAGCGCCCAAGCACTTCCTGTGCCGGTCTGAGATAGCCTCCTGGGTTATTCCGCAGGTCGAGTATCAGTCCTTGAGGCTGCTGTACAAGTAACTCACCCATTGCCACATCAAAATCATCTGGCGTGGTTGTCTTAAATCCGCTAATCTTCAGATACGCGACACCATTGTCAAGCATAGCGCTTTGCACACTGCTGAGAATTACTTCGTCACGTTCGATAACCACATCAAAAGGCTGCTCTTCGGGCTCACGACGAATCGTCAATGTAACAGTGGTCCCTCTAGGGCCACGAATTCGGGCAGCCACTTTTATATTTGCATCGCTCGTATCAAGATCCTCAATAAGGGGGGAGATTGCTTCGCCATCGATCTTGAGGATTTCATCATTCTCCTGCAAGCCTGCACGTTGCGCCGGTGAATTTTCGATGGAACGAGAAATATATGCCTTTCCATCAGAAACACGAACATACGCACCGATACCTTCAAATGAGCCACGGAGGTTATCATTGGATTGTGCAGCTAAATCTGGTTCTTGATAAACAGTGTAGGGATCATCGAGAGAGGCAAGCATGCCATTAATTGAACCAGCAATCATCTGTTGACGATCAAGCGGTTCTTCGTGATAAAAATCTTTATCAACAAGATGCCATATTTCCCAAAAAACGCCAAATTGGTGACGAAGCTCATGTGGTGTTTGGAGACCCGCTGGACTCACCATCGCCGCAATAGTGCGACTCATTGGAACATAACTGCCAAACATCAATGCACAAATCCATCCTCCTGTGAAGCCACCGATCAACAAAAAAACGCCAACAACAGCTTGAGCAACAAACGCACGCGACCTTCCGAACATTCCACGCCCTCCATAAGTGATGTTTGGTTGTAAAAGACCGATACGTTATTCCAAGTCGCCCATCGCATACAAAACTGCTGTAGCTGCCACAATTGGTGCAGTTTCCGCACGGAGGATACGCCGCCCCAGTGTTGCCGGGATGACGCCATAATCTTGTGCTGTTTTGATTTCAGTTGAGGTAAAACCACCTTCCGGTCCGCTCATAAGGGACACGGAAAGGGGAGGCATTGTAGGAATGACCGTTTCGGCTTGCAACATTATTCTGGTTGTAGTGTGTATGATATATCGAAGTGACCGACTATCGTGTCCTTCCCATAATAACACAGCTAGGGCACTTTTGGCAGCCCGTTCACACGCCATCGCAAAAGGGACACCACCTGTGATTTGTGGCAATCTACCACGGCATGCTTGTTCCGCTGCCTCACGCACAATGCGCTGCCAACGCTCAAATTTACGACTCTCGATATCTTGAGCAGCATTGACGATGCTACGTTCAGAAAGAAGTGGAACAAAAGTCGTAACGCCCAACTCTGTCCCCTTTTGCAACACCCACTCAAAGCGCTCTGCTCGCATCATTCCCACAAAAAGGGTAACCTGTGTGTGCGGCTCACCAGCAGACTGTTGGCATGCTTCAACCAATCCCGTGAAACGCTTCCGATCAAGTGCAGTAAGTTGCACAGTGTATTCACAACCGCTATTATCCAGCAGTAGGATGCGTGATCCCTCGCGTAGCCGCAACACCTTGGTAAGCTGATGCAAGAGGTGAGCATCCTCTATCACTATCTCGTGGTTGAGTGTAAGTTCTGCTTCGACAAAGAAGCGATAGGTATTGCTTGGTGAAGGTTGGTCTGATGCGTTATGGGTACGTTTGGCCATACTTTGTGGTGTTCCACTATGCTGCTTTGCGATGGACAAAAGCGACCCAATCCCCTTGTTGCAATCGTTCAAGGCACTCAAAACCCGCCGCCACATACGCCGCAGCTACCTCTTCTTCACGTTCGGTGATGATGCCAGAGCTAATCACCAACCCGCCCGAAGCAAGGGTGGTGGCTATGTCGTCGGCAACGGCCACCAACACTTTTGCTATAATATTGGCAACAATCAGATCACACTGCTGCCACGCGTCCTGGTGAGAATCGGCTTTCTGGGTTGGCAACTCTTGCTCTGGTGTCGTGCTGGTTCGTCCCGTATTCCATCCCATCCAATGACCAAAGGAAGCCCCCTTGCCCAGGCTGCCTTCAGCAACCTGCACCCGACCTCCCATCGCGTTGAGTTCAAGGTTGGCACGTGTCGCATCGACGGCAATCGGATCGGTATCGAGTGCTAACACGGCGCCAGCACCCAATTGTGCCGCAGCCACTGACAGGATGCCAGATCCACAACCCAGATCAATCAGTTTCACATCTGGCTGAACATACTGCTCAAGCAGCACTAGACAGAGTTGTGTGGTCGGATGGAGTCCCGTACCAAAGGCCATACCCGGATCGAGTCGCAGAATGACCTCATCTGGCTGTGCATCGTATTCGAGCCATGAAGGGACAATGACGGTTCGTTGGCCTACATGCTGGATTGTGTAATGCTTCTTCCATGCATTCGCCCAATCCTCCTCATTTACAGTCGCCATTCGCAGTGGGCCAACCGGACGCATCTGACCAAAATGCCAGAGCGCCTGCTCAACTCGTGAGCGCACCTCTTCGGCGCGCTCATCCATTGGCACATAAGTCCGTAGCGTGACAGGTCGCTCCATGTCGTAGGTATACTCTGGCCCATCGGCACCAGGAATGATCGGCTGATCAATCGCAACACCACCATTGTATCCATACTGCGCCAGGAGATCACTCACCGACTCAACGGCTTCGTGATCAACTTCAACGGACAACTCCATCCAGGATGTTATTTGGTTTTCCATCGGGTTCCCTGTGGGCTATCTTCAAGCACAACACCAAGATCGCCCAAACGGTTGCGAACGGTATCGGCAAGATTGTACTGTTTTACTTTGCGTAGCTCTGCCCGTAATTCGATCAACAGATCAACAAACGGAGCAATATCCTGAGCGTGTTGCTGCTGTGGCTGTTCCAACGTCAACCCCAGCACTCCGGCCAACTCTCGCAACGAGTTTTGGGCAGCTTCGAAGGGCTCACCGCCAACGCCATTATCGCGGGCCGTGTTAATGCCACGCACAAGCTCAAATAACGCTGCCATGGCCCCCGACGTGTTAAAGTCATTGTCCATCATCTCGGTGAACTGCAAACGAGTCGATTCAGTCACACCTTTCAGTTGCTGTGCAGCATCATTTGTTGTCTCAGTACCAGTGGCCGGGTCAAGCGCACTGCGGAAACGTGCGAGTTTACGACCCTGATCAGCCACAATCTCTGCACCATAGGCCAGCGGATTGCGGTAGCATGACGACAACACAATGAGTCGCAAAATATCTGCCGGATGTTCACGTAAAAATTCGCGTACCGTTACGACATTCCCCAGCGACTTGGACATTTTTTCCAGTTTATAACTCCCATCGTCGAGACGGGTGTGAATTTGTAACATTCCATTGTGCATCCAGAAGCGCGCAAAGGGTTTATCGGTAAGACTCTCTGTTTGAGCAATCTCGTTTTCATGATGAGGAAAGACAAGATCGTTCCCACCGCCGTGGATATCGATCTGCTCACCCAGATGCTTAAGATTCATCGCAGAGCACTCGATGTGCCACCCAGGGCGTCCATCACCCCAGGGGCTGGGCCAAGCTGGCTCGTTGGGTTTGGCAGCCTTCCAGAGCGCAAAATCAGCCGGACTCTCTTTGCGTTCATCAACCTCAAAACGGGTACCAGTCAGCATGTCATCAAGGTTTCGGCCCGAAAGTTTGCCGTAATCATCGTCCTTCGTGACACGAAAATACACATCCCCATTAGCTTCATATGCATACCCAGAATCGATCAACTGCTCGATAAATGTAATGATTTCAGGCATCGTGTCTGTTGCACGTGGATACAGCGTCGCCGGGAGAATATTTAGCGACTTCAAATCCTCGATAAACTCATCAATGTATTGCTCTGCAAGCTGTTGCGGATCACGACCAAGCTGGTTCGCACGATTGATGATCTTATCATCGACATCGGTGAAATTCACCACATGGTGCACAGTGTAGCCACGAAATGTGAGATAACGACGCACCACATCAAACACCATTGCCGACATCGCATGTCCGATATGTGCCTGATCGTACACAGTTACGCCACAGACATACATCCGCACCACATTAGGCTCAATGGTCATAAGAGGCTCGGTCGTGCGGGTCAATGTGTTGTATATTTGAATAGACATAGCTTTACCTCATCTGCAAAAGGCTTCGTGTGGGGTATTAGATCCCCTCACCAAACAAAAACTCTTCGTCCTTCTGTTTTCCGTTCCCATTTTCACCCAATGCAGACCAGATATGTGCTGGTAGGGCGTCAAATGTCAAATGATGTTCCTCACGATGGGTATTGGTCGTCTCTTCAAGATCCGTCAACCGTGTTTCCATCTCAAGGACTTTGGTACGTAGCCCGCGCAACATAAGACCTTCCGGGTCGGGAAGCTGCTCGACCCGCCGTGTGGTGCCTGTTTCAGGGTCACGTTTGGCCACGATACGGGCAGGAACACCGACCGCCGTTGCATGTGGTGGGACATCTTTTACCACCACAGCCCCACCACCAATGCGCGACTCTTCACCCATGGTAATCGCCCCAAGGACAACGGCGTTGACCCCGACAATCACACGGTCTTCGAGTGTGGGATGGCGTTTGCCACACTGCTTGCCAGTACCACCAAGCGTCACACCTTGATGCAGGATGACCCAATCGCCAATCTCGGTGGTTTCGCCAATCACTACCCCCATCCCGTGATCGATGAAGAAGCCACGGCCAATCCGCGCACCAGGATGGATTTCGATGCCGGTCATAAAACGCGAGAGTTGCGAAATAAAGCGAGGGACAAAGGGAACATGACGACGCCAGAGTTTATGGGCGATGCGATGAAGTAGAATAGCGTGAAGACCAGGGTAGAGCATAATCTCAGCGATATTACGCGCCGCAGGATCGTTGCGCCTGATCGCTCGTATATCATCACGTAAGATTCGTATTTTGGTTTCCCAGGACATAATAAAACCTCCCACTACATATGGTATAAAGGAATTGAAGGATTACACACATCATAGGGGCATCATCACTGACGGATGATACCCCTATAGACAGGTACAGCTATACCCTTCACGCCCGTTAAGCCATAAGGACTGGGAGGTTCGTGATGCAATTGCTACAACATCTCTACTCTGCGGTAGAGGCTGCAGGTGCACTCGTGCTGGAACTTTTGGTCTCAGTTGTCGTCGTCGTTGCAGTATCACTACTGGTTGTGTTCTTCGAGTCATCAGTGCTTTTCGTCTCTTTAGTGCTAGTTGAAGTATTACTTGCCGATGGTGTACTACTATCTTTACGACTATCGGTAATATACCAACCTGAACCTTTAAAAACGATCCCTACTGGTTGGAAAACCCGCCGAACCGATCCTGAACATGCGGGACAGGTCTGTAAGGGTGCTTCTTTAAACGATTGGAATTGTTCGAACTGCGCTCCACATGAATCACATGCATAGACATAGGTTGACATGACTACACAATCCTCCTGATGAATATTTCTAGAGCCGTCTCAAATTGTACACGATCTATGTAGGCTAATCAAACCATCCAAAGTTGGAGTTTTGTTAGAATTACGTCTTCTTTTTGTGAGACTATGATCAACATACAAAACCATCTACATTCTTTTCATAGTACGGATGTAAACCATCATATGGATTGCACAGAATGAAACGCAAAGTCACTTTTCGGGTCTATACAGATGAAGAGGAACGGGCCAAGGATGCACGAGAATTGGGTCTCCCCGAGGACGCTATTCAAGAGCATATTCAACGCTCTCGCCAGATTGACGAAACGGCCAGACGTATGGTTTTGATTGCACTAGCCGTATGTGCTCTGGTGATGCTGTCTGGATTGGCATATTGGTATTTCAGCCGCTAATATCAGTATTTCCCCTTGCCTCAACGTCTTACTTCATTTGTGATTGCAGCGCCTTGGCCAAGTCAGGCGGGTCTGACCAACGCACAACCACATTCGGTGTCTGGTGCCACGCTGCACAGGCCCGGATAGCCTCAGCCAGATCATCAACTAATGCAGCATCCCATGCGATGCCTGGCTCCAGATGCAGGGCTTTGATTTCAAAGATACCCTCTTTGCGATGCGCCTTGGGGTCTAGCCGCCCAATCAGAGCACCACGATGCAGGATTGGCAGTGAGAAATAGCCATACCGTCGTTTTGCGGCAGGCGTGTAGCACTCAATCTTGTAGTCGAAACGAAACAGCGCACTGGCCCGCTGGCGGTCCCAAACCAGTGGATCAAAGGGGGATAGCAGGGTCGTCAAGGTTGACTTCAGCGTTCCACCCATCGCCGCCTGAGCCAGAACTATGTTGTCAGGATGAATATATGCTGGAGCCGACCAGCCCTCGACTTCTGCACGAATCAGCGCACCTTCATTGGCCAGAGTGTCCAACAACGACTGACTATCACGCTTAGGTGTACGGAAGTAATCAGCGGCCCAGGCTGCCGTCGTCACACCAAGAGCCTGTACAGCACGCAGGGCGCGGGTACGATGTACCTCTTCAATTGGTAGTGCTTGTGCATCGTCCCAATCAGGCACTACCTGTTCGCGTAGGGCATAGATACGCTGAAAGTTATGGCGCCGTGCAATCATCAATTCACCAGCAGTATGGAGCATTTCCAACGTAATCTTCTCTGGTTTCCAGTTCCACCAGGTTCCTTTCTGACCATCATTACGCACAAAGTCCGACGAACGCACCTCGCCCCGCTCACGCACAAATGCTAGCATGCGTTCGACCTGATCTCGATTCTCATTAATCCATGTGTTGGCACGCATCCAGCCGTTGTGAATACGATTGAGCATCAAACTGCGATAGAGCGGATAATCTTCGATGGGGAGAAAACATGCCTCGTGTGACCAATACTCGAACAGGTGTCCCTCGGTAAGGAGGTCATCAAGCCACACCTGACGGTAGTCTCCTAAGCGGCTCCACAATACCAGATATGGACTGCGGGCCACAACATGAATGGTATCGATCTGCAACACGTGCATACGTCGAATAGCGGACAGCACGTCGGTTTTGGTAGCACCGGAGGGAGGTGGTTGTAGTAAACCCTGAACGGCAAGTAACACGGCCTGAGCAGCCGTATGGGATAGACGCATAGCTAAAATCCTTTTGATATGTCACCACCTCTATCATAACAGAACATGCGTTTGAATGAAAGTAAATAAAATATTAAAACAAAGAGTAGATATTGCAAAAGCGTTACATTCATTTGACTTTGCTTGACCCACGTTTGTGTATCGATTTATACTGCTACTATGGGTTTTTATTGTGTACCCAGGAGAAGCATCCTCATAATGACAGTTGATACATTAGGCAAATATAAACTGGGAGTAGTGTTGGGTCAGGGTGGCATGGGAGCCGTGTATCGTTCCTTCCATCCCCAACTCAATCGTCCGGTCGCGATTAAAGTTATCCGTAGCAATGTGACCGATCCGCAGGCACATCAGCGGTTTATACGCGAGGCCCAGATCGTCGCTGGGCTAGCACACCCCCATATCATCCGTATCTTCGACATTGATGTGCAGGATGGGCAACCCTATATTGTGATGGATTTTGTCGAGGGCGAAAGTCTGGACAAGCGATTGAGTGCTGGTCCGTTGTCACTTGATATCGTATTGCAAATCATGCTCCCACTCACAAATGCGTTGGGTTATGCCCATAGTCAGGGCGTCATCCACCGTGACCTCAAACCGGCCAATGTGCTCCTCAGACCCGATGGGAGTCCAGTTCTAGCCGATTTTGGCATTGCCCGCCCACTAGACACACATACCTCGGCACAATTGACCGCAACTGGAGCCTTGATAGGCACACTTGCCTATATTGCCCCCGAGCAATTTCTTGGCACCGGTGCAGACCAACGTAGTGACATCTATGCGCTGGGGATTATGCTGTTTGAGATGCTCACCGGCCATCCACCGTTCGATGGCGACACAGCCCAGATAATGTATGGACATCTGCATCAACCACCACCATCACTCAACACACTCCAGCCCACGCTACCAAAAGCACTCGATCAGTTGGTCCAGCATATGCTGGCCAAAGAACCAGATGACCGACCTCAAACAGCCGCTGAAATTAGTAAAACACTGCTTTCTATCAAGGACACACTCGCTTTCACCGGGCCAACTATTGCGCTCACTGACCCACCGACATTGCCAGTTGGTGCTGTCTCAATACCCTCAACAGTGCCGGTGGGTCAAGCACCAGCTACGACACCACCAACACCCACTGCACCACAACGCCCATGGCTTTCGATGCGCGGGTGTCTGCTCGTCAGTTTGGGGGCTTTTGCACTTACTTCAGTACTGGTAATACTTATACTTGTTTTTACCGTAAATGTAACAACAACCGACTCCATTGGGTCGGCAGAGCCCTCAGAGCTTCCCTATCAGGGAGCACCATCGGACTCCGCAAGTTCCATCAGTGAACCCATCTACAATTTGCGAGATGCACTCCCCTTTCAACCATTTGACCGGGAGCGACTAAGCTTTCCTGAAGATCAACTCCAATGGCGTATGACCACCACACTGCAAAATGAGCAACAGATCGGGCCAGAACTGTTTACCGTTGGCAATATGAGTTATGCATATATTGGCGATTCACTATGGTTCTTTGGGGAGGTCCGCAATGATGGCGAGACACCCCGAGAGTCGGTTATGGTCCGTATTTCGCTCCTGAACGAGGATGGGCAGGAACTAGCCAGCGACACCGGATTTACCTCGATGAGTTATCTCAATCCGGGAGAAATTTCACCATTTCAAGTTTTGTTCTCTGAAGAAGAGCTTTCTGAAACACCGCCAACGAGTTATGTTATGGAGGTGCGTAGTGATGAAGCAGATTTCGAGTTAGGGTACACGATCCGCGATATCACTATTGTCGATGAGCCACGTGAGTTGCGCGAAAGCTCACAGATCGTTCTGAGAGGTAGTGTGTACAATGAAGCCGAAGGCCCAACACAGTTCGTCAATGTCAAAGCCATCTTCTATGATACAGACGGTGCTGTGGTTGGCATTGGCGATACCTACGCAGAGACAGACATACCAGATGATATCCTCCCACCTGGCGAAAATGGAACCTTTGATATGCGAAGCATTATTTTTACCGGAATCCCGACCAGCTATCGATTGATGGTGGAAGGGAGTCGCGTCAGTGAATAAGTAATTCACTATCTACAATTTTGGCTCAGTCGTCCGAAAATGTGATTCGATACCCAGTTCTGAAGATAATGTCCGTCTGAAACCTGTAGCGATAACTACTCTAGAGAGCATAGAGCCTCTAGAATGGTTGGGCCTTTTTCAGGCTCTTTCCTAATTCTCTATTCTCTGGGTATAATGAGAGAGCGAACAAACAGCAGACATATAGGAGCAACTGCCCGCGATGACAGTCGATACCTTAGGCAAGTATGTGTTAGGCCCCATCCTCGGCCAGGGGGGTATGGGCGTGGTGTATCGTTCGGTCCATCCGCAACTCAATCGTCCCGTTGCGATTAAAGTTATCCGTAGCAATATAACCGACCCACAAGCCCATCAGCGGTTTATGCGCGAGGCGCAGATCGTCGCCGGGCTGGTTCACTCCCACATCATCCGCATTTTCGATATTGATGTGCAGGAGGGGCAGCCCTATATCGTGATGGACTTCGTCGAGGGGCAAAGCCTGGAGCAGCGGTTGCAAGCGGAACCACTCCCGCCGGAAGTCGTCCTCCAAATCATGGTGCCATTAACCCGCGCCCTGGACTACGCTCATAGACAGGGTGTCATTCACCGTGATCTCAAACCGGCCAATGTCCTCCTCAAACCCGATGGGAGCCCCATCCTGGCCGACTTTGGCATTGCCCGCCCACTGGATACCCATAGTTCCACCCAATTGACCGCAACCGGTGCACTCATTGGCACGGTCGCTTATATCGCCCCCGAACAGTTTCTCGGCACCGACGCTGGCCAACAAAGCGATATCTATGCACTAGGGATCATGTTCTTCGAGATGCTCACGGGCCGCCCCCCTTTCACGGGTGATGCTGCTCAGATGATGTATGGCCACCTCAATCAAGCACCACCAGCCCTCACAACCCACCATCCCCATCTCCCAGCAGCCCTCGATCAGCTCGTGCAGCACATGCTGGCCAAAGACCCCGCTGACCGGCCACAAACAGCCACTGAGATCGACCACACCTTACACACTATTCACGACACCATGGCTTTGAGTGACTCCCTGCTGGCACTCACCAATGAGGCACCGCCCCAGGCCATTGGCGCGGTGGCGTTATCAGCCACTGCTCCCGTTGATCCAGCCGCAGTGGCAGAAACGGAAGCAACCCCACCTGCTGTGCGACCACGTCTACGCTCCAAGGTATCGATGCGTGGGTGTCTGCTGGTCAGTTTGGCGACGTTCACACTCATCTCCGTGCTGGTGCTCCTGATGGTCGTGCTCGAGGTGAATGTGACCACCGCTGATGATGTTGGATCGATTGCTGACCCCACCAGTCCCATCGGCGAACCAACGGACCGTCTCGATGGCCCACTCCCATTTGAGCCATTTGGCCAGCCATCAACTTTCCCCAAAGATGAGCTCGAATGGCGGACCGAAACCGCCCTCCACAATGCCCAATCGGTAGGACCAGAAACCTTTACCATAGGCAATATGGACTATGGGTACAATGATTTAGGCAGCCTCCAGTTCCTCGGCGAAATCCGCAACGACCATGAGACAGCCCGTGATGATATTGAGATACGCATTGCGCTCCTTGATGAGCAGGGGCAAGAATTGTCGAATCAGAGCACACGTCTACCAGTACTCTATCTCAACCCAGGAGAAATTTCGCCATTTGAGATAACGTTCTTCGAGGGAGAAGACCTTCCGGAAGTAGTGCCATCGAGCTATATGATAGAAATACACAGTGCAGAAAGCACTCCTGATATGATTAGTTATGCAGTTCACCATAGCATTGTGGAAGAACCCTCTCAATTGCTCGAAAATAACCGCGTGAGTTTGAGTGGTCCTGTACACAACGAATCTGATGAATACGTAGGATCTGTCAGGATCTGGGCAGTGTTCTACGATGCAAATGACACTGTGGTTGGCCTAAGTCAGACCTTCATTGACACAGATGTGGAAGATAATGTTCTCCCACCTGGCGAAACCGCGTCTTTTGACTTGGAAACCTTTGATTTTACAACTGTTCCGACCAGCTATCGACTACTATTTGTAGGGACCAGCGTCAGTGAGTAACGATACGTCACCTATAGATTCGGATCGGTTGTAGGGAGGTGTGATTCGATACCCGGCTCTGAGGACAATGTCCTTGACTGAAGCGCATACGCGACAGCATCGATTAATTCATCAAGATCAAATGGCTTAAACAACGTCGCAATATTCTTGCTGTGTAAATAGGGTTGCATTTCCCGTAGCTCTGCCGTCGCCGCTGAACACACAATGATGGGGATATGGCGGGTGTTCCGATTGAGCCATAACATCGAGATGAGATCGACGCCATGCTTTGAGTCGGGAAACAGTAGATCTACCATAATAAGATCAGGATTATATGCACAAATTGCCTGATATGCATCATCGACAGTAATAAACGCAGTTACATTGTAGTCACAATCCTCAAGAATATCGCGAATGAGTGCTAGATACGTAGCGTCATCATTTACCACCGCGATTCTGGGTCGTTCCGTGAGAGAAGCACTAAGCATGACCCCACCCTCCTTGATAACATCAGCAGTCGCTCTGGATGCCGCCATTTGGTCCGTTATTTTACCACACAATCCCCAAAAAATGACAAAGATGTCATATTAACCTTCTTTTACATGCGTGACGTATTCAATAGCGGGGAAGTTCCAAACAACGACGGGGTTGTTGGGGATCAAGGTACCATACCCCCAATAAAAGATTCTATAAAAAATATATTGTATAATACCATTGATGTCGAAGTCTATCCACTCCGGCGTTGAACGACAAGCAAATCGCCCTCGCGTGTAGCACGAATGTCGCTCACACTCCGTAGCTCTTTCGGCAACAGAATATGGCGCCGATATGCGCCAACCCGCACAATCAAATCATCACCACTGATAGTCAATTTAAGTGCGCTCTTGGGCAAATTTGGCAGATCAATCACTACGGCAGGCCGACCTTGATGCTCGTGGCGAATAGGAGCAATCGCTGGTTCCTGATCAACAGCGATGTTGGTCCCAAGTTCCTGCAGTGCTGCCATTCCCGCCCAGGTATCGTGATGCACAAAGGTACGCAGGGTTCGTGAAGTCCAGGTTTCTTGTATCTGCTTGAGGAGTGCCGTCTCTTGCGCTATCAAACCATTCAAGCAACTTTCACTCAAGCCATCAGGGAAGAGTGGTCCTAAGAGAATGGTAGAAACGGATAAACCGTGGAGTTGGAGTGCGGACACGATCAGTCGAGATTCCTCAAAACCGGCTGCATCGGGATGTAATACATACCGAACACGAGTACGCACCGACGTAATCATTTGATCGCGTGCTTGCTCGGTCTGAACCCGAAACTCCTGAACGCTGTTCCGTGCATCAACAGGAATAAAGCTTGTCGGCAGAACCGAGCGAGCCATCGATGCCTGACTACGCCCTGGCTCACGATCAAGACCAAACAACAGCCGTACACCCCAACGCAAGCTATCTGGAAGCGCCAACGCACGAAGAATCGGCTCATATGGACCAGCATCGAGAATGACATCATCATACTGATCAACATACTCACTCAGACGTATAAACCCAAATAGCGCATCAGCGCCAGGAAGCAAGGGCAATTCATCGCCGGCGATCGAAGTAAGTTGTCCCGCAATATTCCCACGTTCCCGCTCCCATAGATCAGACACATCTGTTGCAGCATCCAGTGCAAGTACATCCAGATTCGGCATAACGTTCTGTAACTGATCACCCACATCAAGGCTCAAAAGTGCACTGATTCGTTGGGGCGTGCCAAAACTAAAGAGGAGTGTTTTACGTCCCTGATCAGCATTGTGAATGGCAGTTGCCGCTGCAGTAAGGGTAATAGTTGGACTTGTGTTACCTGTAAAAAGAATAGTTGTCATAAGTAAAATAAGAATAACACAAAGCGCACGTTATAGCTACCCATCCGTGCGCTTTGTGAAAGAATAAACGCGACAATGTAGTTGTTAAGCTGGCTACTCGCCCTGAATGCCACCGTCCGTCATTGATCGTACGTTCAGTAGTTCATCTACTTTTTCTTCGGTCAGTAGCCCCTTCTCAAGTACCACTTCTTTGATGGTCTTCCCGCTAGCCATAGCTTCTTTAGCAACAGCCGCACCATTCAGGTAGCCAATGGCCGGGTTAAGCGCTGTGACTAAAATGGCGTTCTTGGCCAACCAGCCGTGGGCCTTCTCTTCATTCGCTGTCACACCAACAACACATTTCTCAGTAAAGGCTTTGACGGAACCAATCAGAACATGCATCATCTCAAACAAATTGTGCGCGATAATCGGCATCATCACGTTGAGTTCCACCTGACCAGCCTGCGCCGAGAGCGCCACCGCGTGATCACAGCCCTGTACGTGGAAAGACGCCATGTTGAGCATCTCGGCCAATACCGGATTGACTTTTCCAGGCATAATGCTGGAGCCGGGCTGCACCGCCGGAAGCCGAATCTCGTCTAGACCCGTAGCCGGACCCGATGAAAGCAAGCGGAAATCGTTGGCAATGCGGGTCAGCGTAATACACAGAGTTCGCATCGAGGCAGAGAAATCAGCCGGATCAGCCATACTCTGCATCGACTCGAACAAGTTACCGGATGAGCGAAGTTCCTGCCCAGTCAACTTGGAGAGTTGCTTAACCATGCCCGTGTGATAATCAGGATGGGCATTTAAGCCACTCCCAGTTGCTGTCCCACCAATACCCAGGCGGCGCAGACGATCTCCAGCTACAGCAATACGCTCACGATCATAGACGACTGCCCGTGCATACGCGCCGAATTCCTGTCCCAGACGTACTGGAACTGCATCTTGCAAATGGGTGCGACCAGACTTGACGACATGGTCAAACTCTTGAGCCTTTGCCTCTAAAGCATCAACCAGGCCATCGATAACGCCTAACAACTCATCCAGCCGCCAGAGACAGCCGAGGCGAATAGCAGTCGGAATAGTATCGTTGGTGCTTTGTGCCATGTTGACGTGATCATTTGCATTAACCGGCTTGTCCGTATCGCCCAGCCCAAATCCCAGAATCTGGTTGGCCCGGTTGGCGATGACTTCGTTGTTGTTCATGTTGTGGCTGGTGCCAGCACCCGCCTGAAATGGATCGACGACAAAGTGATCCTGTAGTTTGCCATCGATAACTTCCTGTGCGGCCTGTGCAATTGCATCAGCCAGTTTTTTATCAAGCAATCCCAGGTCCGCGTTGACCTCTGCAGCAGCACGCTTAATTGTTGCCATAGCCCAGACAAACGCCGGGTAGGGCCGCATGCCACTGACAGGGAAATTTAATACTGCACGTTGTGTTTGTGCGCCATAGAGTGCATCACCTGGCACTTGCATCTCGCCAAGTGAGTCTTTTTCAATGCGATAATCCTGCGCCATGTCTCTATTCCTTCCAGATGTAAAAACATAGGGATGTCGCCATATAGTATCACGAAACACACAAAGCGTTGCAAGGATCGACCTATAGAAAGACGTTTGTTATGAACATGCGACATTGATTGATGAAATCGCTACGCAAGTACATCTTCGATTGCGGTATCCACCGATAGTCCTGGTCCATTGCTTCCGAGCCATGCCAGGAATTCGATGTTACCGGCAGGGCCAGTGATTGGCGAGCGCGTCAGGCCGTGCGGTGGCAGGCCAATGTCAGTAGCAAAACCGAGAATATCGCGAAGCACCGCCGCGTGCACAGACCTGTCGCGCACCACACCACCCCGGCCAACCTGCGATTGTCCTGCCTCGAACTGGGGTTTAATCAATGCCACGATCCAAGCAGATGGTCTGAGCAGGCGCTGAATGGCCGGAAGCACCAGTCTGAGCGAGATAAACGAGACATCAATAACTGCACAGTCGGCCAGGGGAGTTTGCTCGTTAGTATCACTACCAGGCAGTGCTTCAAGATAACGGACATTCGTTCGTTCCAACACAACCACCCGCTCATCTTGACGCAAACCCCAATCGAGTTGGCCATACCCAACATCTATCGCATACACACGCGCCGCACCACGTTGCCGCAG
This sequence comes from Chloroflexota bacterium, assembly GCA_039178835.1. Lineage (GTDB taxonomy): Bacteria > Chloroflexota > Chloroflexia > Chloroflexales > Roseiflexaceae > AL-N1. The sequence continues at coordinate 1,236 of JBCDFA010000028.1, read as the reverse complement.
AACATCGGTAAAGCCCCCTGTCGATGCGCCGATATCGAGTGCAGTTAACGCGGTTGGATCAAGTGGAAAACTATCGAGTGCGTGCGCCAGTTTGTATCCCCCACGACTAACATAGGGCAACGCTTCGGCCACAGTCACATCTGCGTCGGGCAGCACCATATCACCCGGCTTGCTCCGAGGATGGCCACCCACCCGCACCGAGCCAGCCATGATAAGCGCCTGGGCTTTGCTGCGTGTCTCAGCCAGTCCTCGTTGTACTAGTAGTTGGTCGAGACGTGTTTTTTTTGCCATAGAACACTAAACTGTTGCTGTTTGCGGTGTATCCAGATAGCCATACTTACGGAACCAGGCCACGCCATCACGTAACGCTTCATCAATGGGCCGAACTACTAAACCCAATTCACTACGGGCCTTGTTGATATCATAGTGCTGACCGTGGCGAATCATTTCGATAGCTTCGGTAAGCGGAAAGAGTGGCTTTTTTGGCAGTGCTTGCATAGCAACCTCGCTGGCTCGCCCAACCAGCATTGCGAGCGAGGCTGGCACCTGACGGCGCGGTAATCGTACTCCCAGCAGTTGCGCTGCTGTTTGTGTGAGTGCCAGTACCGTTGTGTTACGACCACCAAGAATATAACGTTCGCCACTTTGGCCCTGCTCAAGGGCTGCGATATGTGCCTCAGCCACAGCACGCACATCTATCGCGTTGGTTTTGCCATCGATATAGGCAGGTAACATCCCACGGGCCAGCGCGATCACTGCCGACCCGCTGGTGGGCTTCACATCGCCCGGACCAAACACAATGGTAGGACAGAGGATCACGACGCGCTGACCCATCAGTGCTGCGCGGTACGCCTCGCACTCCATAGCCCACTTGGCTTCGAAGTAGGGGTTATTCACACTGCCAGGGAGATAATAATCGTGCTCATCTGCCAGAGTACGTCCATCTGTAGGTATGCCAATGGTACTCAGGGAACTGGTATAGATCAGATGTTGGACATGGACGGCTCTGGCAGCCTGCAATACAGCACGCATCCCAGCGACAGCCATTCGCAGGGCTTTCTGTGGATTAAGCGAATTGGGCGGATAGTATCCAGCGACATGGAAGACCGCCTGCACATCCTGCATTGCTGCTACTAGTGACGCGGTGTCGCTCACGTCGCCCAGCACATACTGGACATCCACACCATCCAATGCCAGTGTTGAACTATGAGAGCGGCGCAACACACGCACACAATG